>NZ_JBHWGD010000034.1:29029-88334 GCF_042733235.1 Kitasatospora sp. NPDC059722 | reverse complement strand
ACGGGGGGGGGGCGCCCCCCCCCCCCCCCGCGCCGGCGCCCCCCCGGGGGCGGGCGCGCCCCCCCCCCGCCCGCCCCCCCCGGGGGGGGGGGGGCCCCCCCCCCGCTGGTGCGTGAGGAGTCGCCGCCGCTCAGGTGGCGGTGGTGGTGGTGGTGCCACCCGTGCCCGGGTCGCCGGAGCCACCGGTGCTGCCCGAGCCGCCTGCGCCGCCCGCCCCACCGGTGCCGCCGCCGGGCAGCGGGATCGAGGGCAACTTGCCCTTGTAGTCGCCGATGCCCTTGACGATGGTGTCCATCACCGCGGGGTCCGGCGCCTTGTCCGCGATGTCGAAGCCGAAGTGCACCGAGACCAGGCCGGTGCCGTCGGCGGACGGGAAGACCACGGTCTGCACGTAGCCGTTGTTGCCGGTGGGCGCGTCGACCTTCCAGCGGACGAGGTAGCCGCTCTTGCCGTTCACGGTGACGGCCTCGGACTTGAGCTCCTGGTGGCCGGTGATGTCGCCGTAGGCGTCCTTGGCGGCCTGGGTGATGTCGCTCTTCGCCGCTGCCTGGACGTCCGTGGCGCCGTCGATGTGGCCGGTGTTCACGCCGCCGAGGGTGCAGGTGCCGGTGCCGCCGCCCGCGCAGGTGTAGGTGCCGACGCTCATCGACGCGAAGCCGTCGCGGGTGCTGCCCGCGTCCCAGCCGGACGGGACGGGCAGGGTGATCCGGTTGACCAGGTCGATCGCGCCGCCGGAGCCGGGGCGGGTCTTGCCGTTGCCGCCGGAACCACCGGAACCGTTGCCGCCGCTGCCGCCCTTGCCGTTGCCGCCACCGTTGCCGCCCGAGCCGCCGCCCCCGGGGCCGCCGCTGCCGCCGCCCAGGCCGGGGAAGTCGTTCCACGGGCCGTTCTCCCAGGGCGCGGCCTGCGGCTTCGCCACGCGCTGCGTGCGGTCGCCGTGGCCGTCCATCGCGAGGTACGTCACCCCCGAGCCGACGCCCAGGCCGACCAGCGCCGCCACGACGGTCGCCACGACCAGCTTGGAGGGCTTGCGCCGGGCCTTGGCCGGCGGCGGCACCTCGGCGCCGTACGCGGTGCCGAAGGGCGGCGGCTCCGGATAGCGGACCGTCCCGCTCTCCAGCACCTCGCCCTCCAGGACCGTCGGCCCGCCGGCCGCCGCCGCGGGCTCCTCGGCCGTCCCCGGCCCCGGAGCGTCGGCGGCCGGGGGCTCCGGCGTCGGCGCGTCCGAGGGTGCGGGCCGGGTGCTGGCCGTCCAGCCCTTGCCGTCCCACCAGCGCTGCGGTCTCGGGTCGCTGCTGGTGTCCTTGGGGTCCGGGTACCACCCGGCGGGAATCTGCTCACTCACACCAAAGAATGTAAAGGCAGGCGGATAAACGCGAAATCAGCACAAGCGTGAATTCCCGTGCTTCCGGATGAGATTACGGTGAGAAGCACCCTGGACGGCCCCCGGGCCGCTCCCGGCGAGGCGGCGGGGCGGCGGCCCGGCGGGGCGGTCTACAGCGGCGTGACGTACGCCCCGGCGATGCCGCCGTCGACCAGGAACTCGCTCGCGGTGATGAACGACGAGTCGTCACTGGCCAGGAACGCCACCGCCGCCGCGATCTCCTCCGGGCGGGCGAACCGGCCCAGCGGGATGTGCACCAGGCGGCGCGCGGCCCGCTCCGGGTCCTTCGCGAACAGCTCCCGCAGCAGCGGGGTGTCCACCGGCCCCGGCGACAGCGCGTTCACCCGGATCCCTTCCCGCGCGAACTGCACGCCCAGCTCGCGGGACATCGCGAGCACCCCGCCCTTCGAGGCGGTGTAGGAGATCTGCGAGGTCGCCGCGCCCATCCGGGCCACGAAGCTCGCCGTGTTGATGATCGAGCCCCGCCCGTGCCGGCGCATGTACGGCAGCGCCGCCTTGCAGCACAGGTAGACGGAGGTCAGGTTGACCTCCTGGACCCGCCGCCACGCCTCCAGGCCGGTGGTCAGGATCGAGTCGTCCTCCGGGGGCGAGATGCCGGCGTTGTTGAAGGCCACGTCGACGCTGCCGCACGTCTCGTAGGCCTCGTCGAACAGCGCCTCGACCATGTACGGGTCGGTGACGTCGGTGTGCACGAACAGGCCGCCGACCTCCTTCGCCGCCGCCCTGCCGCTCGCCTCGTCGAGGTCCGCGCACACCACCTTCGCGCCCTCGGCGGCCAGCCGGCGCGCCGCGGCCAGGCCGATGCCGCTGCCCGCGCCGGTGATCACGGCGGTGCGGCCGACCAGGCGTCGGCAGACCACGTCCTCGTGCGCGGAACCCTTCCCGGTCATCGGCCTCACATCCGTTCGAAGGAGCGGTAGCGCTCCCAGTCGGTCACGGCGCCGTCGTACGCGGACTGCTCGACCCGGGCCATGTTCAGGTAGTGCTCCACCACGTCGTCCCCGAAGGCCGTCCGGGCGAGCTCGCTGCCGGCCCACAGGTCGGCGGCCTCGCGCAGCGAGCCCGGCACCCGGGCGTACTCCTCGACGGCGTACGCGTTGCCCAGGCACGGCGCGGGCAGATCCAGCTTCTGCTGGACGCCGTGCAGGCCGGCCGCGATCATCCCGGCCACCGCGAGGTACGGGTTGACGTCCCCGCCGGGCACCCGGTTCTCCATCCGCAGGCCGGGGCCGTGACCGACCACCCGGTAGGCGCAGGTGCGGTTGTCCCGGCCCCAGGCCACCGCCGTCGGCGCGAACGAGCCGGGGCGGTACCGCTTGTACGAGTTGATGTTCGGCGCGTACAGCAGGCCGAACTCGCGCAGCGCGACGAGCTGTCCGGCCAGGAAGTGCCGCATCGTGTCGGTCATCCGGCCGTCCCGGTCCGCGAACGCGGGCGCGCCGACGGCGTCCCGCAGCGACAGGTGGATGTGGCAGCTGTTGCCCTCGCGCTCGTCGTACTTGGCCATGAAGGTGAGCGCGCAGCCCAGCTGGGCGGCGATCTCCTTCGCGCCGGTCTTGTAGACGCTGTGCTGGTCGCACGTGGTGAGGGCGTCGGCGTAGCGGAAGGCGATCTCGTGCTGGCCGAGGTTGCACTCGCCCTTCGCCGACTCGACGGTCAGGCCCGCGCCCGCCATCTCGTTGCGGATGCGCGACAGCAGCGGCTCGACCCGGGCGGTGCCGAGCATCGAGTAGTCGACGTTGTACAGGTTCGCCGGGGTCAGGCCGCGGTAACCGCCCAGCCAGGCCTGCTCGTAGGTGTCCCGGAAGACCAGGAACTCCAGTTCCGTGCCGATGTCGGCGGCCAGCCCGTGCTCGGCCAGGCGCGCGATCTGGCGGCGCAGCAGCTGGCGCGGCGCCGCGTCCACCGGGTGGCCGCCGTGCCGGGCCAGGTCGGCGGTGACCTGGGCGGTGCCGGGCTGCCACGGGGTCAGGCGCAGCGTGGCGAGGTCGGGGCGCATCGCGAAGTCGCCGTAGCCGGTGGCCCAGGAGGAGAAGGCGTAACCGTCGACGGTGTTGAGGTCGACGTCGACGGCCAGCAGGTAGTCGCAGGCCTCGGCGCCGTTCTCGACGACCTCGTCGAGGAAGAACCGGGCGGCGAACCGCTTGCCCTGCAGACGGCCCTGCATGTCGGTGAAGGCGAGGGCGACGGTGTGCACCTCGCCGGCGTCCACCAGGGTGCGCAGTTCGTCCAGCGTGAGCGGGGCCCGCGGCGGCCCGCCTGCGGCGGCGTTCTCGGACATGGCGACGGAACCCTTCTCCTCGATCACTCTTCGAGATCAGGCGGTCACAGCGAACCGTACGGCCTGCGGCTCGCGGGGCGGAAGAGGGCGGGCGGGTGTGGCGCGCCGGGATGCGTGGTTGACGTGGGAAGGGACGTGACGGGTGCAGAATGCGCGCCATGGATCGCAGGCCTTTCATCGGCGTCAGCACCTACGTGGTGGACGCGAGTTGGAGCGACTGGCGGGGCCGCCGGGTGGCACTCGTGCCCGAGCGGTACACCGCCTACGTCCAGGACTCCGGCGGCATCGCCGTCCTCCTCCCGCCGGACGCCCCGGAACGCGCGCCCGACGTCCTCGCGCGGCTCGACGCCCTCGTCATCGCCGGCGGGCCGGACCTCGATCCGGCGTACTACGGCGCGGTGGCCCACCCGCGCACCGAGGTCGACTCGCCGGAACGGGACGTGTGGGAGGTCGCGCTGCTGCGCGGCGCGCTCGCGGCGGGCATGCCGCTGCTGGGGATCTGCCGGGGCATGCAGGTGCTCAACGTCGTGTGCGGGGGGACGCTCGTCCAGCACCTGCCGGACGTCGTCGACGTGGACGTGCACAACGGCTCGCCGGGCAGGTACGGGACGCACCCGGTGCGGCCGGTGCCCGGGACGCTGCTGGGCGGGCTGCTGCCGGAGAGCGAACTGGAGGTGCCGACCTTCCACCACCAAGCGGTGGACCGGGTCGGGGCCGGCCTAAGGGTCTCGGCGCACGCGCCGGACGGCACGGTGGAGGCGGTGGAGGGGCCGGGGTTCACGCTGGGCGTGCAGTGGCACCCGGAGCAGGGGGACGACCTTCGGGTGATGCGGGCGCTCGTGCGGGCGGCGACGGCGGCGCAGTTGGACGCCGTCGTGCTGGCGTAGCGGCAACTCGCCTGCTGCGCCAGCACTTTGTCGCCCTCCCCGCGCCCCGGATGGGAGACGCGGGGACCCGTCGGTCAGCCGGCCGCGGGGACGGGGAGCCGGATCTGCGCCGCCGCCTCCAGGAGGGTGGGGAGCATCCGGGTGGCGTGGGCGGCGTAGCCCGCCGGGGACGGGTGGACGCCGTCGGGGCTCAGGAGGGTGTCGGCCCGGTCCCGGAACTCGGGGCCCGACGTGGGGGCCAGGTGGGCGCCGGTGCGGACGGCGGTGCGGGTGTGGCGGCGGGCGAGGCGGCCGGAGCGGACGTGGCCGATCCAGCGGGCCGGGCGGCGGAAGCCCGGAGCGTAACCGGGGTCGGGGCACGGCACGACGACCAGTTCCCAGCCGGCCTCCCGCAGCGCCTGCGCCAGGTGGGCGAAGCGGCGGGCGGCCCGGCCGAGCGGCGCGGGCAGCAGGACGTCGTTCCCGCCGACGATCAGCACCGCGATCCCCGGCCGCAGCCGCGCCGCCCGCAGCACCTGCCGGCCGACGGCGGCCGTGGTGGCGCCGGCCCGGGCGTGGACGCGCAGGAGGACCGGGCGGCCGGTGCCCTCGGCGAGGCCTTGGGCGAGCCGGGCGCCGAGGGTCTGCCCCGGACGCCGGGCGCCGACGCTCTGGGCGAGCGAGTCGCCGAGCACGAGCAGCGTCAGCGGCCGGTCGTCGCCGGGGGCGGCGGGTTCGGTGGACCCGGTGGACTCGTACCGCCCGTCCGGCGCGGGGACCGACCAGTCGGCGGGCGGGCGGCGGAACACCAGGCGGGCGTAGAGCCGGGCGAGGGGGAGGAACATCGGGGCTCCGGGTTCAGGCGGCGGTGAGCACGACGGCGGCGTTCTGGCCGCCGAAGCCGCTGGAGACGGACAGGGCGGTGGGGACGGCGAGCGGGCGCGGCGCCTTGGTGACGACGTCGAGGTCGACGGCGTCGTCGAGCCGGTCGAGGTTGGCGGTGGGCGGGACGAGCCGGTGCTGGAGGGACAGGACGGCGACCGCCGCCTCGATCGCCCCGGCCGCGCCCATCGTGTGGCCGATGACGCTCTTGTTGGCGGTCACCGGCGGCGGCCGGTGGAACACCTGCCGCAGCGCGGCCGCCTCGGCCGGGTCGTTGAGCGGGGTACCGGTGCCGTGCGCGTTGACGTGCCCGATCTCGTACGGCGCCAGCCCGGCGTCGGCGAGGGCGGCCCGCACGGCGCGGGCGAGGCCGTCGCCACCGGGGTGCGGGGCCGTGAAGTGGTGGGCGTCGCTGGAGGCGCCGTGCCCGGCGAGGAGGGCGCGCGGGCGCACCCCGCGGGCCCGGGCGTGGCCGAGGCGTTCGAGGACGAGGACGCCCGCGCCCTCGGCGAGCACGAAGCCGTCCCGGTCGGCGTCGAACGGGCGGGAGGCGCCGGCCGGGTCGTGGCGGCGGCGCGACAGCGCGCCGAGCCGGTCGAAGGCGGCGGCCGTCATCGCGGTGCGGGCGCTGTCGGTGCCGCCGGCGAGGACGAGGTCGCAGGTGCCGGAGCGGATGAGGTCGCAGGCGAGCGCGAGCGCGGTGGTGCCCGAGGCGCACGCGGTGCTGGTGACCAGGCTCGGGCCGAGCACGCCGAGGTCGAGGGCGACCTCCCCGGCGGCCATGTTGGGGATGCTGCGCGGCAGCATCAGCGGCGAGATCCGGTCGGCGCGGCCCTCGGCGAGGCGGGCGTACTCGACGGCGTACGTGTGCGAGCTGTTCGCGCTGACGCCGAGGACGGCGCCCACCCGCGTGCCGTCCCACTCCGCCGGGTCGAGCCCGGCGTCGGCCACCGCCTGCCGGGCGGCGACCACGGCCATCTGGCAGAAGCGGTCGAGCCGCCGGGCGAGCCGGCCGCCGAGCAGGGCCGGCGGGTCGAAGCCGTCCAGCCGGCAGGAGAAGTCGACGGCGAGGCCCGCGAGTTCGGGATCCGGCCGGGCGGTCGGTCCGGCGTCCAGGAAGCGCTCCCAGACCGCCGCCGCGCCGCTGCCGGCCGGGGTGACCAGCCCGAGCCCGGTGACGGCCACCGCACGGGTGCTCAACTGACGCCCTCCGCGGCGAGAGTGGCGTCCGCGTGGGCGGCGAGCTCGCCGAGGGTGCGGTCGGGGGTGATGTCGGCGACGGTGACGCCGATCCGCTCCTCGACGAGCAGCGAGAGCTCGACCAGGGCGAGGCTGTCGAGGTCGAGCGAGGCCAGGGTGGCGTCGGGGGTGACGCGGGCGGGCAGGACGTCGAACTCGTCGACGAGGCAGGAGCGGAGGGTCTCGTAGGTCGAGGACATGGGTGGACTTCCCTTCAGGACGTGGTTGTCGAAGAATCGAGGTCGCGGACGGCGGGCCGGTCGAGACCCGGCAGGCGACGCCAGGCGAGGATGGCGGCGAGCAGGGCGACCGCACCGCCGACCACGGCCGCGGCGCCGAGGCCGTCGGTGAACGCCAGGGCGAAGGCGGCCGGATCCACCGGGCGGGCCCGTTCGAGCGCGGTGGCCAGGACCGAGCCCAGCACGGCCACCCCGAGGGTCGAACCGACCTGCCGGGTGGCGTCGTTGAGGGCCGAGCCGACCCCGGCCGCGCCCTCCGGAACGGCGCTCATCACCAGCTCGGTCGCGACCGGCGCGAGCAACCCTGCGCCGACGCCGGCGAGGCCCTCGAACAGCAGCACCGGGGCGTCCCCGGAGCCGACGGTCAGTCCGCCCAGCTGGACGAACCCGGCCGCGATCAGCGCCAGGCCGCCGGCGCACGGCACCCGGGCACCCGACCGCCGTGCCAGCACGGGCCCGAGGAGCGCACCGGTGGCGAGTCCGAGGGAGAGCGGGACCATCCGCACCCCGGCCTGCCATGCGGACAGACCGCGGACCTGCTGGAGGTGGAGCGTCAGCAGGAACATCGCGCCGAACATGGCGAAGGACATCAGCGCGAGCGACAGCGTGGCCGGCCAGACCGGCCCGCCGCGCAGCAGCCGGACCGGCACCATCGGTTCGGCGCACCGGAGTTGGCGCCGGACGAAGACGGCGATCAGCAGCACCGCGACGGCGAACGCCGTCAGCACGCCGGCGCTGGTCCAGCCCCGGCCCGGGGCCTCGATCACGCCCCACACCAGCGCGAGCAGCCCGGCGCAGGACAGCAGCGCGCCGGGCCGGTCGAGCGGCCGCGCCTCGGGTGCGCGGGACTCGGGCAGGACGGCGAGCGCCGTCGCGCCGATCACGGCGATCACCGGGACGTTCAGCCAGAAGGCCGCCTGCCAGCCGTACCGCTGGACCAGCAGACCGCCCGCGACCGGGCCGAACACCGCGCCGACCCCGGCCACCGCCGCCCAGATGCCGATCGCCCGCCGCCGGGCGGCCGGTTCGGGCAGGACGTGCACGACGGTGGAGAGGGTGGCGGGCATGAACAGCGCCGCACCGAGCCCCATCCCGCACCGGGCGGCGACGAGTTGGGCCGCACCGTGACCGGTGGCGCCGGCCACCGAGGCCAGCCCGCAGAGCGCGAGCCCGGCGAGGAAGGCCCGCCGCCTGCCGTACCGGTCGCCGAGCGCCCCGGCGGCCAGGACGCAGCCGCCGAGCGCGAGCGCGTAGCCGTCGACGATCCACTGCGTCTCGGCGAGCGTCGGGCCGAGGTCGGCGCGCAGGCCGGGGATGGCGACGTTGAGCACGGTGAAGTCGAGGCCGAGCAGGAACAGCGCGGCGCAGACCACCGCGACCGCCGCCCAGGCCCTCCGTCCGGAAGCCACCCCGGCCTCAGACCGGGAGCCGCAGCGGCTCGTCACGCCGCCGGAGGCCGATCCGGTAGAGCGTGGCGGCGCCGCGCAGGAACGTCACTTCGCTGCCGCGCAGGTAGCGCCGGTAGCGGCGGTACCCGTCCGCCCCGACCAGCCGCTCGGCCGCCTCGCGCGCCTTCAGCAGCCGGGCCGACCAGGCGGCCAGCGTGCGCGCGTAGTCCTCGGCGGAGGCGGCGAGGACCACGACCGAGAAGTACGGGTCGCAGGCGGCGGCGATCTCGCTCAGCCGGGGCAGCGTGCAGTTCGGGAAGATGTCGCTGCCGACGAACTCGCCCAGCGGTCCGGTGCCGTCCGCCACGCCGTCGTAGCCGATCGACTGCAGCGACATCCGGCCGCCGGGGCGCAGCCAGCGGTGGCCGGACTCGAAGTAGCGGGCGTACACGCCGAGCCGCTCGGCGCGCGTCATGCCGGCGGTGGCGAAGTGCTCGAAGGCGCCCATCGAGACGATCGCGTCGTACGGGCGCTCCGGTGCGTGGTCCTCCCAGCTCTCCAGCCGGGCTTCGACGCCGGGCAGGGCACGGGCGGCGAGGAACGCGTGCTGGGCCGGCGAGATGGTGAGGCCGACGGCCTCGCCGACCCGGTCGCCGCGGCTCGCGTGCGCCAGCATCGCGCCCCAGCCGCAGCCGACGTCGAGGATCCGCAGGCCGTCACCCGGCCCGGCGCCGACCAGGTCGAGGTGGTGGTCGAGCTTGGCCCGCTGGGCGCGGGGCAGCGCGGTGGCGTCGGGCTCGTCGCGCGGGATGCCGTCCCACTTGGCGGCGGTGTAGGCGAGGGTCTCGTCGAGCCAGAGGGCGTAGAAGTCGTTGCCGAGGTCGTAGTGGAAGGCGATGTCCTCGGCGCTGGTGCCTGCGGTCGTGATGGCGGTGGTCATGCGGGTCCTGTCTGGTCGGCCGGGCTGGGCGGTCGGGCTCGTGGAGCGGTGGGGCTCGTGGAGCGGTGGGGTTCAGGCGCCCTCGGCCCGGCGGGCGCGGACGGCCAGGGCCTGGGCGCGGCGCTCGACGAAGCGGGCGGCCCGGGCGTCGAGGCCTTCGAGGTGCTCGGCGATGCGCTCGCGGGCCTGCTCGCCGGCGGGGCCGAGCCCGCCCCGGTCGAGGACCTTGAGCGCGCGCAGCAGCGGGACGAGGACCTCGTCGTGGTGCACCCGCGGGTCGTACACGCCGGCGACGGCGATCTCGGCGGCCATCCGGCCGAAGCCCGGCATGCCCTGGCCGGGCATCGCGAAGCCGCGGATCGTCTCGTCGAGCGTGACGAGCACCCGGTCGGCGTCGAGTTCGGCGGCGGCGCGCAGGAGCTCGCGGTAGAAGACCATGTGCAGGTTCTCGTCCTGGGCGATGCGGGCGAGCAGCCGGTCGCACACCGGGTCGCCGCTGAGCCGGCCGGTGTTGCGGTGGCTCACCCGGGTGGCGAGCTCCTGGACGGCGGCGTACGCGATCAGGCCGAGCGCGCCCTCGGGCTCCGGGAGGGTGCCGGTGCGCAGGTGCGCCATCCGGGCGCGCTCCAGGGCGACCGGGTCGACGGCGCGGGTGGCGTGCAGGTAGGCGCGGAGGGCGGCGGCGTGGCGGTCCTCCTCGGCCGTCCACTGGTGCAGCCACGCGCCCCAGGCGCCGTCCCTGGTGGTCCGGTCGCCGATGATCCAGTGGTAGCCGGGCAGGTTGTCCTCGGTGAGGAGGTTGACGACGAGGGCCGAGCGCACGGCGGGGCCGATCGCGGACTGCTCGGGGCGCCAGGGCTCCCCGCCGAGCGGGCCGTCGAAGTCCCGGCCGAGGCTCCACGGGACGTACTGGTGCGGGAACCACTCGCGCGCCGAGGAGAGATGGCGATTCATCAATTCCTCTGCGGTTGCTTCGAGTTCGACGAGCCAGCGGACGGGCCCCGTGGTAGCGATCTTCACGGGGCATGATCGTCGCGGACCCGCGCGGCGGGGTGCAAGCCGCGTTCACTCGGCCGAGTGACATGCCCACTCGGATTGACCAAGGCCTATGCCATGGGCAATGCGAAGGCCGTTCGGGGGAGGGTCCAACGGGAACGACAACGGTCACCAGTACAGCCTTTGGATCTTTGTCGATTCTGCGGTTCACTTCCGGTGCGGGGCGATCGCGCCGCGCCCCCTTCCCACCCGTGCGTCCAGAGAGGACTTCGATGGCCGGGCACGAGCACCCCCACGATGATCATGCGCATGACCACGACCATGGCGGCCGCGGACACGGCCACGGCCACGGCGGGCACGCGCACGGCCACGGGCACGGTGGCCATTCGCACGGCGTCTCCGCCGACGCCGACCGCCGCTGGCTGGTCAGCGCCCTCGCCCTGATCGTCGTCTTCATGGCCGGCGAGGTCGTGGTCGGCTTCGCCGCGCAGTCGCTGGCCCTGATCTCCGACGCCGCGCACATGCTCACCGACGCCGCCTCGATCGTCCTCGCGCTGATCGCGATGCGGCTCGCCGCCCGCCCGGCCCGCGGCGGCTACACCTACGGGCTCAAGCGCGCCGAGATCCTCTCCGCGCAGGCCAACGGCGTCACCCTGCTGGTCCTGTCCGCGTGGCTGGGCTACGAGGCGGTCACCCGGCTGATCGAACCCCCGGCCGTCACCGGCTCGCTGGTCCTGGTCACCGCGCTGATCGGCATCGTCGTCAACCTCGCCGCCGCCTGGTGCATGTCGAAGGCCAACCGCAGCTCGCTCAACGTCGAGGGCGCCTTCCAGCACGTCCTCACCGACCTGTACGCGTTCATCGCCACCGCAGTCGCCGGCCTCGTCGTCCTGACCACCGGCTTCGCCCGGGCCGACGCGATCGCCTCGCTGATCGTCGTCGTCCTGATGCTCAAGGCGGGCATCGGCCTGGTCCGGGACTCCGGACGGATCTTCCTGGAGGCCGCCCCGGCCGGCATCGACCCGGACGCCGTCGCCGACCGGCTGGTCACCGAGCCGCTGGTCGAGGAGATCCACGACCTGCACATCTGGGAGATCACCTCGGGCCAGCCCGCCCTGTCCGCGCACATCCTGGTCACCCCCGGCGGGGACTGCCACGCCGTGCGGCGCGAGCTCCAGCGCCGGCTCGCCGGCGAGTACGGGATCACCCACAGCACGCTCCAGGTCGACCACGTCGGCGAGGACGAGGCGGGCGCGCTGCTGCAGATCGCCACCCCGGGCGACCGGTCCGCCGAGCACTGCGCCGACGCGCACGGCCCGGTGCACCGCGCCGGACCGCACGAGCACTGACGACCTGCGCCCCACCGGAACCGGCGGTCCGTCGGCCCCGTACGGCATGATCTGAGGCGTGACCGCACCGCGACTGATGCTGCTCGACTCCGCCAGCCTGTACTTCCGGGCCTACTTCGGCGTACCGGACACCCTGCGCTCGCCGCAGGGTGAGCCGGTCAACGCCGTCCGCGGCCTGCTGGACTTCATCGCCCGGCTGGTCCACGACCACCGCCCCGACCAGCTGGTCGCCTGCATGGACGCCGACTGGCGCCCGCAGTGGCGGGTGGACCTCGTGCCCTCGTACAAGACCCACCGCGTCGCCGAGGCCGCCGAGGACGGCGAGGAGGAGGTGCCCGACACCCTCGCCCCGCAGGTCCCGGTGATCGAGCAGGTGCTGGACGCGCTCGGCATCGCCCGCGTCGGCTCCCCCGGCTACGAGGCGGACGACGTCATCGGCACCCTCACCGCCCGGGCCACCGGCCCGGTGCAGATCGTCACCGGCGACCGCGACCTGTTCCAACTCGTCGACGACGCCCGCGAGATCACCGTCCTCTACCCCGTCAAGGGCATGGGCAACCTGCAGGTGACGAACGACGCCCTGCTCCTGGAGAAGTACGGCGTGCGCGGCGCCCAGTACGCCGACATGGCCGCCCTGCGCGGCGACCCGTCCGACGGCCTGCCGGGCGTCAAGGGCATCGGCGAGAAGACCGCCGCCCAGCTCATCAACGAGTACGGCGACCTCCCCGCCATCCGCGCCGCCGCCCTCGACGTCGCCTCCAGGCTCACCCCCGCCCGCCGCCGCAACATCGTCGAGGGCGCCGCCTACCTCGACGTCGCCCCGAAGGTCGTCCGCGTGGCCGACGACGCCCCCCTCCCCCTCTTCGACCTGGTCCTCCCCCACGAGCCCCTCGACCCCATGACCCTCGAAGAACTCTCCACCCGCTGGGGCCTCGGCACCTCCCTGGACCGCCTCCTGGAAGCCCTCGCCACCACCCGCTGAACCGCCGGGTCCCGGACATGGAAAAGCCGCACGGGCCGGAGCCCGTGCGGCTTTCCTGTTCGGCGCCTTGCGGGACCTCAGCCCACCGAGGAGTAGGCGATGATGCCGCGGCGGAGGCCGTCGACGGCCTTACGGGCGGTCTTGCGCAGGTCGGCGTCCTCGCCGGCGGCGTCCTGGATCTGGCCGAGGACATCGATCAGCTGCTTGGTCCAGCGGACGAAGTCGCCGGCCGGCATGTCGGCGTCGCGCAGCACCTGGTCGAGGTTGTGGCCGAGCGCCCAGCGGTAGGCGACCCAGGCGAAGCCCAGGTCGGGTTCGCGCTGGCCGACGCCCTCGGCGGTGTTGATCCGGTGCTGCTCCTCCAGGGCGTCGAGGTGGCCCCAGATGCGGACCATCTTGCCGAGCGCCTCCTTGGCCGCGCCCTCCGGCACCCGGGGGGCGCCGGCGTCGTCGGCCTGGCGCGACTCGTACACCAGCGCCGAGGCGCAGGCGGCGAGTTCGGCGGCGGCCAGGCCGCTCCAGACGCCCTCGCGGATGCACTCGGAGGCGAGCAGGTCGAGCTCGCCGTAGAGCCGGCCGAGCCGCTTGCCGTCGTCGGTGACGGTGTCGCCGCTCAGGTACCCGAGGTCGGTGAGCAGCGCGCAGACGCGGTCGAAGGTGCGGGCGATGGTGTGCGTGCGGGAGCGCATCTTGCGCTCCAGCAACTCGGTGTCGCGGTGCAGCCGGTGGTAGCGCTCGGCCCAGCGGGCGTGGTCCTCGCGCTCGTCGCAGCCGTGGCAGGGGTGCTGGCGCAGGACGGTGCGCAGCCGGGTGATCTCGGGGTCGTCCGCGGCGGCGGCACGCCCGCGCCGGAAGCGCTCGGGCTCCAGGTGGCCGGCCTTGGTGCGCAGCGCGGAGGCGAGGTCGCGGCGGGACTGCGGGCTGCGCGGGTTGAAGGATTTGGGGATGCGCACCCGCTCGATCGCGACGACCGGGTGCGGGAAGTCGATCATGGCGAGTCGCTTGACCTGGCGCTCGGCGGTGAGCACGACCGGGCGCGGCCCGTCCTGGAAGTCCGGGTGGCGCGACCCGCCGCGGCCGGAGCGGTCGACCGGCGGCAGGCCCGGGTCGAGGACCAGGGCGAGGCCGGCGAACTTGCCGGTGGGCACGTGGATGACGTCGCCCGGCTTGAGCTGCTCGATGGACTCGGCGGCGGCGGCGCGGCGCTGGCTGGTGCCCTCGCGGGCGAGCTCGTTCTCGCGGTCCTTGAGGCTGCGGCGCAGCTCCATGTACTCGTCGAAGTCGCCGAGGTGGCAGGTCATCGACGCGCGGTAGCCGTCCAGCCCCTCCTCGTTGCGCTGCACCTGGCGGGCGATGCCGACGACCGAGCGGTCCGCCTGGAACTGCGCGAAGGACGTCTCCAGCAGCTCGCGCGAGCGGTGCCGGCCGAACTGGGAGACCAGGTTGACGGCCATGTTGTAGGACGGCCGGAACGAGGACTTGAGCGGGTAGGTGCGGGTGCCGGCCAGGCCGGCGAGCGCCTCCGGGTCGAGGCCGCGCTGCCAGAGCACGACGGCGTGGCCCTCGACGTCGATGCCGCGGCGCCCGGCGCGGCCGGTGAGCTGGGTGTACTCGCCGGGGGTGATGTCGGCGTGGGTCTCGCCGTTCCACTTGACGAGCTTCTCCATGACCACCGAGCGGGCGGGCATGTTGATGCCGAGCGCGAGGGTCTCGGTCGCGAAGACGGCCTTGACCAGGCCCTTCACGAACAGCTCCTCGACGACCTCCTTGAACCGGGGCAGCATCCCGGCGTGGTGGGCGGCGATGCCGCGCTCCAGCCCGTCCAGCCACTCGAAGTAGCCGAGGACGTGCAGGTCCTCGTCGGGGATGTCGGCGCAGCGCTCCTCGACGATGGATCGCACCAGGGCGCGGTCGGAGTCCTTGTTGAGCCGCAGCCCGGAGCTGAGGCACTGCTGGACGGCGGCCTCGCAGCCGGCCCGGCTGAAGATGAAGGTGATCGCGGGCAGCAGGCCCTCGGCGTCGAGCCGGTCGATGACGTCGACGCGGCCCGGCGTCCAGACCCGGCCGGGGCGGCCGTTGGGCATGGAGCGGCCCCGGCCGCGGCCGAAGCGGTCGCGCGGGTTGCGGTCGAGCTCCGAGCGGGCGAGCCGGACGAGCTCGGGGTTGACCGCCTTGCCGGGGTTCTTGAGGCTGTGCTTGGGGCGCCCGTCGCGGTCGGGGCTGGCGAACAGGTCGTACATCCGGTTGCCGGCCATCACGTGCTGCCACAGCGGGACCGGCCGGTGCTCGGAGACGATCACCCGGGTGCCGCCGCGGACGGTGTCCAGCCAGTCGCCGAACTCCTCGGCGTTGGAGACGGTCGCGGAGAGCGAGACGAGGGTGACCGACTCGGGGAGGTGGATGATGACCTCCTCCCAGACGGCGCCGCGGAAGCGGTCGGCGAGGTAGTGGACCTCGTCCATGACGACGTAGCCGAGGCCGTCGAGGGTGCTGGAGCCCGCGTAGAGCATGTTGCGCAGCACCTCGGTGGTCATGACCACCACGGGGGCGTCGCCGTTGACGCTGTTGTCGCCGGTGAGCAGGCCGACCTTGGCAGCGCCGTAGCGCTTGACCAGGTCGCCGTACTTCTGGTTGGAGAGCGCCTTGATCGGCGTCGTGTAGAAGCACTTGCGGCCGCCGGCCAGGGCCAGGTGCACGGCGAACTCGCCGACGATCGTCTTCCCGGAGCCCGTGGGGGCGGCGACGAGGACGCCCTCGCCCGCCTCCAGGGCCCGGCAGGCCTCGACCTGGAAGTCGTCCAGCGGGAAGTCGTACAGCTGCTGGAAGCCGTGGAGGGCCGTCGCCTGCTCCACGGCCCGGCGACGGCTGGCCGCGTACGCCTCGGCGGGGCTGAGCTCCCGGTCGTCGTGGGGCTCGGGCTCAGGGGTGTTCATCGCCGTCCGGGTGGGGTTGGTGTGATCTCGCATCTCAGCGAGAGGTTACCCGGGTGGACTGACATCGATAGCACCGTTTTTTCCGGGACCGGATCAGTTCTCCCTCAGATCCATAGTTGCAAATGTCTTCAAGTGATCTGATCCGGGCCAGCTTCGAACGACTCCGGTCAATCCCGGTGGAGAGCGGCCCGTCCTCCCTACCTTCGACCGCACCGAACACACGCACCGGACGCACGGCCGGATCCGCGGCCGGGGAGACGGCCGGACACACGGGAGGACACCGAGATGGCGAACCTGGAGACGTCCCTCAAGGACGCGATGTCGATCGACGGGGCGATCGGCGTGGCCCTCGTCGACTACGGCAGCGGCATGGCGCTCGGCAGCCTCGGCGACGGCGGCGAGCTGGACCTCAACGTCGCCGCCGCCGGGAACACCGACGTCGTCCGCGCCAAGATGCGGGCGATGGAGATGCTCAACCTGCACGACAACGAGATCGAGGACATCCTGATCAGCCTCACGAACCAGTACCACATGGTCCGGCCGATCACGACGCCCACCGGCCGCGGGCTGTTCCTCTTCCTCGCGCTCAACCGCAACCGCTCCAACCTCGCGATGGCCCGCCACCAGCTCAAGCGGATCGAACTCGCCCTGGAGATCTGAGCGCACCGACACCAGGGAAGGGGGGATCTCGTGCCGGTAGCCCTCTACCAGGCCAAGGCCGAGTTCTTCCGGATGCTCGGCCACCCCGTGCGGATCCGGGTCCTCGAACTCCTCCAGGCCGGACCGACGCCCGTGCGCGACCTGCTCGCGGCGCTGGAGGTCGAACCCTCCAGCCTGTCGCAGCAGCTCGCCGTGCTGCGCCGGTCCGGCATCGTCACCGCGACCCGGGAGGGCAGCACGGTGGTGTACGCGCTCGCCGGGGGCGACGTCGCCGACCTGCTCCGCTCGGCCCGGCGGATCCTCACCGGGCTGCTCGCCGACCAGAACCTGCTCCTCGCCGAGCTGCGCGCGAGCGCCGAATGACCGCTCCGGGCGTCGTGAGGCGGCTCTTGAGCAGCGTCAGCCCTTGAGCAGCTCGGCCAGCCCGTCCGCCAGCCGCTCGTACTCGTGCGGCCGGTTGTACACCTGCGCGCTCACCCGCAGCACGCCGCCGCCGGCCCACGGGCGGACGGCGACCCGGGTCGCGAGACGCTCCCGCACCGCCGCCATCACCGCCCGCGCGTCGGGTTCGGTCTCGGCCCACCCGGCGGGCAGCCGGACGGTACGCATCCACGCCCAGGGCGGCGCGGGCAGCGGCGTCAGCCCGGCCCGCTCGGCGAGCACCCGCCGGCCGTACGCGGCGAGCCCGGCGTTGTGCGCGGCGACGCGCCCGGTGCCGAGTTCCCGCAGCAGGTCGAACCCGGCCGGGGCGGCCAGCCAGGGCGTGTAGTCGCAGGTGCCGCGCCACTCGACGTTGGCCGGGAAGCCCCGGTCGTGCTCCCAGGAGAGGGCGAGCGGGCGCACCCGGTCCGTCCACTCCGGGCGGACGGACAGGACGGCGGTGGCGCGCGGGGCGAAGGCCCACTTGTGCAGGTTGCCGCACCAGAAGTCGGCGGCTCCGTCGACCGGCGCGGGCAGCATGCCGGGCGCGTGGGCGCCGTCCACGACGGTGGTCACGCCGCGCCGGCGCAGCTCGGCGAGCAGCTCGGGGCCGGCCACGACGCGGGCGGTGGGCGAGGTGACCAGGTCGAGGACGGCGAGGCGGGTGCGCCCGTCGACGGCCGCCAGCACCGCCTCCCGGACGGCGTGCTCGTCCGGGGCGTCGAGGGGCAGCTCGGCGGTGACGAGCTCGGCGCCGGCCTCGGCGGCCCGCCGGGCGGCCGCCCTGGTGACGGCGCCGTAGCCGTGGTCGGTGACGAGGACGCGGTCGCCGGGCGCGAGCGGGACGGTGTCCAGCGCGATCGCGACCGCCTCGGTGACGTTGGTGACCAGCGCGAGGCGGTCGGGGTCGGTGCCCAGCTCGGCGGCGATCCGGCGGCGGGCGGCGCCGATCCGGGCGGGCAGGTCGGCGAAGAAGTCGTCCGGGTCGAGCTCGTGCTCGGCGCGCAGCCGGTCCTGCACGCGCTGGACGGGCAGGGGCACCGCACCGTACGAGCCGTGGTTCAGGTGCGCGGCGTCGGTCGAGAGGCCGAACAGCCCGTCGGTCCCGTTCAGGGGCTCGGGGGGTTCGACGGTCGGCAGGTCCTCGGTCACGGCACTCTCCTCCTGCTGGTGTTGTGTGACATTTCACATGACGTACCCCTGGTCCGGCAAGGCGCCGTCCGGCCACCATCGGGCGATGACCATCACGGACCCCTTCCTCACCCTCAGCGCCCGAACCGGCCGGTTCACCTTCGGTGCCCCGCGTGCGACCACGCTCAGCGAGGACGGCACCCGGCTGCTGCTGCTCCGCTCGACCGGTCCGGACGACCCGGTCGAGCGCCTCCACCTGCTCGACACCGCACTCGACACCGGGTCCGGCACCGCGACCGGCGCCGCGACCGGCACCGCGACCGACACCCCGCTCGGCACCGAGCGCCTCGTCGCCGATCCCGCCGCCCTCGCCCCCGGCCGCACCGGCCACCGCGACGACCTGCCCGCCGTCGAGCGCCGGCTGCGCGAACGGACCAGGCTGGCCGCCCCCGGCATCGGCACGTACGCGGCCACCGCCGACCTCGCCGTCGCCGTGTTCACCCTCGACGGCCGGCTCTTCCGTGTCGACACCGCCACCGGCGTGGGCACCGAACTCCCCACCGCAGGGCCCGCGTTCGACCCCCGCCCGGACGCCACCGGCGAACGCGTCGCGTACGTCGCCGACGACGCCCTGTACGTCCACCCGGACCTCACTCCCCTCTCCCCCGCCGACGGCGCCCGCTGGGGCGTCGCCGAGTTCGCCGCCGCCGAGGAGCTCGGCCGCCACCGCGGCCACTGGTGGCGCCCGGACGGCGGCGCCCTGCTCGCCGCCCGGGTGGACGAATCCGCCCTGCCCCGGCGGTACTTCGCCGACCCCGCCCAACCGGGCCTGCCCGCCGAGGACTTCGCCTACCCACAGGCAGGCGGCCCGAACGCCGACGTCCAGCTGTGGGTCCTCGGCACCCGGGAGGCCGACCGCAGCCGCGTCCGGCTCCGCTGGGACGCCGCCGCGTTCCCGTACGTCTGCGACGCCTCCTGGGCCTCGGACGACGAGCTCCTGCTGACCGTCGCCGACCGGCTCCAGCAGAACGTCCTGCTGCTCACCGCCGACCCGGCCACCGGCGAGACCCGCGAACTCTCGCGCACCACCGACGAGTTCTGGGTCGACGACCTGCCCGGCACCCCGGCCCGGCTCCCCGGCGGCCGTCTCCTCACCGCCCACGACACCCCGGACGCCCGCGGCCTCGCCCTCGACGGCAAGCCGCTCGACACCACCGGCCTCCAGGTCCGCCGGGTGACCGGCACGCTGCACGGCCGGCTGCTCTGCGAGACCACCGACGGCGACCCGGCCGACCAGCACGTCCACCTCGTCGACCCCGACGGCGGCCCGCCCGAGCGGCTCAGCGACGGCCCCGGCGTCCACTCCGCCCTCGCCGCCGCCGGCACCCTGCTGCTCACCTCCGCCACCCCCGACGGCGTCCGCCGCACGCTGCGCCGGCCCGACGGCCGCGAGCTCCCGCTCGCCGACCTGAGCGCGGCCCTCCCGTTCCGCGTCCACCCGCACTTCGCGCGCGTCACCGAACTCGCCCTGCCCACCGCCGTGGTGTACCCGCGCGACCACGTCCCCGGCCGCCGGCTGCCCGTCCTCCTCGACGTCTACGGCGGCCCCGGCTTCCAGGCCGTCGCGAGCGAGCCGCGCCGCTGGCAGCTCCGCCAGTGGTGGGCCGACCAGGGCTTCGCCGTCGTCACCACCGACAACCGGGGCACCCCGTTCGTCTCCCCCGCCTTCACCCGGGCGATCTTCCGCCGCTTCTCCCAGGTGGCGCTCGACGACCAGGTGGCCGCGCTGCACGCCCTCGCCGAGCGCCACCCCGACCTCGACCTCGGCCGGGTCGGCGTGCGCGGCTGGTCGTACGGCGGGTACTTCGCCGCACTCGCCGTCCTGCGCCGCCCCGACGTCTTCCACGCCGCCGCCGCGGGCGCCCCGCCCACCGACTTCCGGGAGTACGACACCGCGTACACCGAGCGCTACCTCGGCCTGCCGCAGGACAACCCGGAGGGCTACGCCGACGACTGCCTGATCGGCGACGCCCCCGCGCTGACCCGCCCGCTGCTGCTGGTCCACGGGCTGGCCGACGACAACGTCCACCCCTCGCACACCCTGCGGCTCTCCCGCGCGCTGACCAGCGCCGGCCGCGCGCACCGCGTCCTGCCGCTGCCGGGCATCACGCACCTGACGCCGGGCGGCGTGGGCGAGCAGGTCACCCAGGCCGAACTCGTCTTCCTCCGGGAGACCTTGGGGTGATCCGCGGCGTGATCCATTGAGCGTGATCCATTGAGTTGGCCCGGCCGTGCTGCCACACTCCGGCATGACCGGCACCCGGTTTGGGCGCCGGTCGTGCCGGACGGCGAAACGGGGAGAGTGGACGAGATGAAGATCCGGAGACCGGGCCCGGTCAACCAGCGCCAGTGGACGCCGCTGACCGCGGTCAACGGCGGAGTCGCCTTCGGGCTGGAGCTCGCGCTGCTCGCGGCGCTCTGCTACTGGGGCTTCAAGACCGGCGCCAACCTCGGCACCAGGCTGCTCCTCGGGATCGGCGCGCCCGCCCTGGCGGCGACCGTCTGGGGCCTGTTCCTGGCCGCGGGCGGTCCGAAGTACCGGCTGCCGCTCGCCGCCGAGATCGTCCTCAAGCTGGTGGTCCTCGGCACCGGCGCGCTGGCCCTGTACGCCACCGGCCGGACCACGCTCGCGACGGTGTACGGCGTGCTCGCGGTGGTCACCACGGCCGTGGAGTACACCACCGGCTGACGGCTCGGGAAAGCCCGGGAAGCAGTTCACGCCGGCCCGCCGGGGGCCCGGACGGCAACCGTTCCGATGCGCAACCTCCCTGATCGGCAGGGGCCGCGGCACGCTGCCCCGCGACCGGTTCGATCACGTCCGGTACGCTGGATCTTCAAGAGGACTTGAAGTCAACGAGCACCCGGAGGGCCGCCGTGGACACCGGACCGGTCGATCTGCTGAGCGTCGGGGAGGTGGCCCGGCGGGCCGGGATCGCCACCTCGGCGGTGCGCTTCTACGAGGAGCAGGGCCTGATCTCCTCCGAACGCACCACCGGCAACCAGCGCCGCTACCGCCGGCACGTGCTGCGCCGGCTCTCCCTCGTCCTGGTCGCCAAGCGGCTGGGCATCCCGCTGGCCGAGGTGGCCGAGGTCTTCGCCGCGCTGCCCGAGGACCGGATGCCCGGCAAGCGCGACTGGGAACGCATCTCGGCCAGGTGGGCCGAGCACCTGCGCGCCCGGCGCGCCGAGCTGGAACGGCTGGAGTCGGAGCTGACCGGCTGCATCGGCTGCGGCTGCGTGTCGCTGCGCCGCTGCCGGGTGCTCAACCCCGGCGACGAACTGGCCGCCGAGGGGCCGGGCCCGCGCCGGCTGCCGCCCCTGACCGAATGACCGGGTGAACGAACGGCTGGAACCCGGTCGGGCGCGGTCCTCGTGTGGTTCCCCACCGCGCCCGACCGGGGGTCTGGGGCCGGTCAGGCCTCCGGGAAGTGGCAGGCCGCCTCCCGGCCGCCCGGACCGGCGAGCTTCAGCAGCGGCCGCTCCGTCCGGCACACCTCCTGCGCCTTCGGGCAGCGCGGGTGGAACGTGCAGCCGGACGGCGGGTTCGCCGGGCTCGGCGGGTCGCCCGCCAGGACGATCCGCTCGCGCGCCCGCTCCGCGGCCGGATCGGGCAGCGGCACGGCCGACAGCAGCGCCTTCGTGTACGGGTGCGCCGGGTTGCCGTACACCTCGGCCTTGTCGCCGATCTCGACGATCCGGCCCAGGTACATCACCGCGACGCGGTCGCAGACCCGCTTGACCACCGAGAGGTCGTGCGCGATGAACACGTAGGCGAGGCCCAGCTCGCGCTGCAACTCCTCCATCAGGTTGACGACCTGCGCCTGGATCGACACGTCGAGCGCGGACACCGGCTCGTCGGCGATCACCAGCTTCGGCGAGGTGGCCAGCGACCGGGCGATGCCGATGCGCTGTGCCTGGCCGCCGGAGAACTCGTGCGGGTAGCGGTCGAGGTGCTCGGGGATCAGCCCGACCAGCTCCATCAGCTCGCCGGCCCGCTTCCGCGCCTCGGCTGCGCCCGCCCCCTGGACCAGCAGCGGCTCGGAGATGATCCGGGCCACCGTCTGCCGGGGGTTGAGCGAGGAGTACGGGTCCTGGAAGACCATCTGCAAGTGCCGCCGGTGCGGCCGCAGTCGGGACTGGGACAGGCCGCCGATCTCGGTGCCGTCGAAGGTGACGGTGCCGGCGGTCGGGTCGAGCAGCCGGACGATCATCCGCCCGGTGGTGGACTTGCCGCAGCCGGACTCGCCGACCAGGCCCAGGGTCTCGCCCCGGCCGACGTCGAAGGACACCCCGTCGACGGCCCGGATCGGCGCGCCCGGACGCCCGGTGCGACTGCGGCGCCCCGGGAACGTCTTCACCAGGTCCCGTACGGAGAGCAGGGTTTCACCCGTCGATCGAGCCATCACAGGACCCCTTCCGGCACCAGCGGCAGGTGGCAGGCGGCCTGGTGGCCGGGGCCGAGCGGGCCGAATTCGGGGCGCTCGGCCAGGCAGCGGGCGTGCTCCTCGGCGGTCGCGGCGGTGGTGCGGGCGCAGCGCGGTGCGAAGGAGCAGCCGGGGGCGGGGGCGATCAGCGACGGCGGGCTGCCGGGGATGGCCCGCAGCGGGGCGTCGTCGGTGTCGTCGAGGCGGGGCAGCGAGTCGAGCAGGCCGCGGGTGTAGGGGTGCGCGGGGGCGCCGAACAACCGGTCCACCGGGGCCTGTTCGGCGGCCCGTCCGCCGTACATGACGAGCACCTCGTGGGCGACCCGGGCGACGACGCCGAGGTCGTGGGTGATCATGACGACGCCGAGGCCGCGCTCCTGCTGGATCCGGGCGATCAGGTCGAGGATCTGCGCCTGCACGGTGACGTCGAGGGCGGTGGTGGGCTCGTCGGCGATCAGCAGGTCGGGTTCGCAGGCGAGCGCCATGGCGATCATGACGCGCTGGCGCATGCCGCCGGAGAACTGGTGCGGGTACTCGTCGACGCGGCGGGCCGGTTCGGGGATGCCGACCTCGGCGAGCATCTCGACGGCGCGCTGCCGGCCGGCCCGGCGGCCCGCCCGGAAGTGCACCCGGTAGTGCTCGGCGATCTGCTCGCCGACGGTATAGAAGGGGTGCAGGCTGGACAGCGGGTCCTGGAAGATCATCGCGATCCGCCGGCCCCGGACGGTGCCCAGCTCCCGTTCGCCGAGCCCGTTCAGCTCCCGTCCGTCCAGCCGGATCGAGCCGGTGACGGCGGCGCCGCGGTGCAGGCCCATGACGGCGAGCGAGGTGACGGACTTGCCGCTGCCGGACTCGCCGACCAGGCCGAGCGTGCGCCCGGCGTCGACGGTGAAGGAGATGCCGTCGACGGCCCGGACGGTGCCGCGCGGGGTGTCGAACGAGACCCCGAGGTCGTCGACTTCCAGAAGAGCGGCCATCAGTACCTCACTCTCGGGTCGACGAACGCGTAGAGCAGGTCGACCAGCAGGTTCGCCGCGACGATGAAGGAGGCCGCGAGCAGGGTGACGCCGAGGATGACCGGCTGGTCGGAGCGGACCAGCGCGTCGTAGAAGAGCCGTCCGACGCCGGGCAGTCCGAAGATGGACTCGGTGATGACGGCGCCGGCCAGCAGCCCGCCGAGGTCCATGCCGAAGATGGTCAGGATCGGCGTCATCCCGGAGCGCAGCCCGTGCTTGACGGTGACGGTGCGCCCCGGCAGCCCCTTGGCACGGGCGGTGCGGATGTACGGTTCCGCCATCGCCTCGATCATCGAGTTGCGGCTCTGCCGGGCGTACATGGCCGCGTACAGCAGGGCGAGCGCGATCCACGGCAGGAGCAGGTTGGAGGCCCACGGCACCGGGCCGTCGGTGAACTTGTGGTACGCCGGGTAGGGCAGCAGCCCGGCCGTCCTGACGACACCCCAGATCAGCATGATCGAGGTGAAGTAGACCGGCAGCGACGCGGCGCCGACCGAGAACACCATCAGCGTGCGGTCGACGGCCGTGTCCTTGCGCAGCGCCGAGGTGACGCCCGTGCCGAGGCCGAGGGCCAGCCAGAGCACGGCCGCGCCGAGCGCCAGCGAGACGGAGACCGGCAGCCGGTCGGTGAGCAGGTCCCAGACCGGCAGCGAGTACTCGTAGGAGTAGCCGAGGCACGGGAAGCCGCAGTGCACGGCGCTGGGGCCACTGCCGTAGTCGCGGCCGGCGAAGATGCCGGTCAGGTAGCCGGCGAACTGCTCCCAGACCGGCCGGTCCAGGCCCATCGCGGCCTTGACGTCGGCGAGCCGCTCGGGGCTGCAGGTCTTGCCGCAGGCCGCCGCGGCCGGGTCGCTGGGCAACAGGTAGAAGATGGTGAAGGTGATGGCGGTGATGGCGAGCAGGATGCCGGCCGCGCCGAGCAGCCGGCGGCCGAGGTAGAGGATCACGACCGGCCTCCCCGGGGGTCCAGGATGTCGCGCAGCGCGTCGCCGAGCAGGGTGAAGGCGAGCACGGCGAGGAACAGGAAGGCCGTCGGGATCAGGAAGTACGTCGGGTCGGTCTCGTAGAAGTTGATGCTCTCGGCGATCATCTGGCCCCAGGAGGGGGTCGGCGGGCGCACGCCGACGCCGAGGTAGCTGAGCGCGGCCTCGGTCGCGATCATGCCGGGGACGAGCAGCGTCGTGTAGGCGATGACCGGGCCGGAGACGTTGGGCAGGATCTCGCGGGTGAGGATCCGCCAGGGGCGGGCGCCGCCGACCTTGGCCGCCTCGACGTACTCGCGATGCTTGAGCGAGAGCGTCTGGCCGCGGACCACCCGGGCGATGCCGGGCCAGGTGAACAGGCCGATGACCAGGGTGATCAGCAGGATCCGGTTGACGTCCTTGGCCACCGACATCATCGCGATCATGAAGATCAGGGACGGGAAGGACATCGTGAGGTCCATCAGCCGGGAGAGCAGCGAGTCCGTCCGGCCGCCGAAGTAGCCGGCGGCGATCCCGGCCAGGGTGCCGGTGGCCACGACCACGGCGGTGGCGGTGAAGGCGATCAGCAGCGAGACCTGGCCGCCGTGCAGGACCCGGGCGAACAGGTCGCGCCCGGTCGACGGTTCGACGCCCAGCCAGTGCCGGGTGCCGATCCCGCCGAAGTCCCCGATCGGCTGGCCGCCGAGGTACGGGTCGATCGCGCGCTTGTCGAACTCGTCGGGGGACCAGCCGCCGAGCGCGCTCAGCGGGCCGGCCAGTGCGGCGAGCAGCACCAGGACGGCGACGGTGACCAGGCCGAACCGGGCCGAACCGCGGGCCCACAGCCGGTCCCGGACGAGCCGCCAGGGCCCGCGCCCGGCGGCCTTCGCGGGGCCCGCCGCCCCCGCCCGCGCGGTGGCGGGCTCGGTGGCGGCGGGCTCAGTGGTGGCAGTCATCGGACGATCCCTCAGCCCTGGCTCTTGGCGGGGTCCTTGAGGCCGATCGTGGCGAAGTCCCACTGACCGGTCCACACCGGGTGCCCGAAGGCGCCGGCCACGTTCGTCCCGGCCAGCAGCGGGCGGCGCTGCCAGAGCATCGGCACGGTCGGCGCCTTCTTCATCAGGTCGTCGCCCAGCTGGAGCCAGGCCTTGTTGGCCTCGGCGACGTCGGTCATCGCGCTGATCTGGTCGATCCGGTCCGAGGTGGCCTGGTCGCGGAACTGCTCGACGTTGCCCTGGTTGCCCTTCTCCTTGATGGTGCGGCCGTCGAAGACCATGGGCAGGAAGGTCGCGCCGGACGGGTAGTCCGGGCACCAGCCGAGGATGGCGAGGTCGGGCGCGTTCTTGGTGTCACCGATGGTGTCGTAGTAGACGGACGGGTCGGCGGTGGTGATGGTGACCTGGATCCCGGCCTTGGCCAGCGACTGCTGGAGCGCCTCGGCCCGGGTCTTGTCGCCGGAGGAGACGGTCAGCGAGACCTTGAGGTCGGTCTTGCCCGCGTCCTTGAGCAGCTGCTTGGCCTTCTCCGGGTCGCCGGTCGGGGCGATCTTCAGCGTGTCCACCTTGGTGCCGCCGGTCATCGCGGGCGGCAGGTAGGCGGTGGCCACGTCGCCCATCGCCGGGCCGCCGTTCGCGGTGACCTGGGCGTCCCGGTCCACCGCGTACATCAGCGCCTCGCGCACCTTCGGGTCGTCGAACGGCGCCTTGGAGGTGTTGGGGTAGAGCATGTCGGTGCAGCCCTGCTGCTCGGCGATCAGCCGGGACTTCACGTCCGGCTTGGGCAGCACCTTCGCGACCGACTCCGGGCGCAGGTTCATCCACTCGACCGCCGAGGCGTCGGCGCCCTCGCTCGCGATGATCCGGTCGTCGACCTGCCCGCCCTTGAGGCCCTGGACCACCACGATCTTGTCGGGGTAGGCCTTGCGGACCGGGTCGGTGGCCGGGTCCCAGCCGGTGTTGCGGACGAGCGTCAGCTGCTTGCCGCGGTCGTAGGTCTCGATCTTGTACGGGCCGGAGGAGAACGGGCGCAGGTCGTACTGCGTGCCCTTGTCCTGGGCCTGCGGCACGGGCGCGAACGTCGGCAGGGTCGCGGTGTAGGAGAACTCGGCCACCGGGCGCTTGAGGTGGAAGACGACGGTCCGGTCGTCCGGGGTCTCGATGCTCGCCAGGTGCTCGCCGTTCAGCGGGCCCTTGTAGTTCTCGCCGCCGGCCAGGTACTGCTGCGCGTAGTCGGGGCCGCCGGTGAGGTCCGGGGCGAAGGAGCGCTCGACGTTGTACTTGATGTCGGCGGACCTGATCGGCGTGCCGTCCTCGTACTTGACGCCCTCCCTGAGGGTGAAGCTCCAGGTCTTCCCGCCGTCCGAGGAGCGGCCGAGGTCGGTGGCGAGGTCGGGGACGATCTCGCTGCCGGCGGCGCCCGGCTCCGCCTTGAAGGTGACCAGGGTGCGGTAGAGCAGCCGGATGCCGAAGTCCATGTTCGGCATGGTCCAGTTGCGGGCCGGGTCGAGGTGGGCGAAGTCCTGGTTCGAGAGGACGGTCAGGGTGCCGCCCTTCACCGGGGTGCCGCCGACGATCGAGCCGGAGGCGGCGCC
Source organism: Kitasatospora sp. NPDC059722 (assembly GCF_042733235.1). Classification (NCBI taxonomy): domain Bacteria; kingdom Bacillati; phylum Actinomycetota; class Actinomycetes; order Kitasatosporales; family Streptomycetaceae; genus Kitasatospora; species Kitasatospora sp. NPDC059722. Next base: position 61,571 of record NZ_JBHWGD010000034.1, on the reverse strand, counting down.
GGGGGCCCTGGTGCTCTCGGCCCGGCTGTCACCGCCGCTGTCGCTCTTGTCGTTCGTGCAGGCCCCGAGGCCGAGGGTGAGGGTCGCCGCGAGGGCTGCCGCGAGCGCGGCGTGGGTGCGCCTGGTCATGTTGCAACTCCGCTGTGGGGGCCGGGTCTGGCCGCTCCGCTGTGTGACCCGTAACATAGTAATGTGAAATTGCACTGCACAAGAGCTCGCGCCGCCCGTTACCGAGCTGTGTCCGGCGCCCTACCGCCCGGCGCCCTACCGCCCGTGCCACGTCGAGGAGTTCACCGGTGACCCTCCGTCAAGCCGACCTCAACACGGGGAGCCACGACCTCCCCGTCTCCCCCGCCCTCGACGCCTTCATGGCCACGCGGTGGGCCCCCAGCCCGCTGCCCGCCGACCGGCGCGCACCCGGTCACGACCGACTCCCCGGACGGCACGCCCGGCTCTCCGCCGCGTTCCCCGGCGAGCGGCTGGTCGTCCCCGCCGGCCGGCTCAAGGTCCGCTGCAACGACCTCGACCACCGCTTCCGCCCGCACAGCGCCTACGCCTGGCTCACCGGCCTCACCGGCGAGGACCAGGCCGACCACGTCCTCGTCCTCGAACCGGCCGGCCCCACCGGGCACGAACCCGTGCTCCACCTGCGGCCCCGCTCCCCGCGCGACGGCGCCGAGTTCTACCGCGACCGCCGCTACGGCGAGTTCTGGGTCGGCCGCCGCCCCGACCTCGCCGAGGCCGCCGCGCTCACCGGCCTGCGCACCGAACACCTCGACGACCTCGCCAAGCTGTTCACCGGACCGCAGCCGCCGACCCGCGTCCTGGCCGGCACCGACCCGTTCGTCGACTCCCTGCGGACCGGCGCCGACGCCCTCCGCGACCGCGAACTGGCCGCCGTCCTCTCGGAGTTGCGCCTAGTCAAGGACACCTGGGAGGTCGACCAGCTCCAACTCGCCGTCGACCACACCGTCCTGGGGTTCGAGGACGTCGTCCGCGCCCTGCCCGCCGCCCTGCGCCACCCGCGCGGCGAACGCTGGATCGAGGGCGTCTTCGACCTCCGCGCCCGCGCCGAGGGCAACGGCACCGCCTACACCACCATCGCCGCCTCCGGCGCCCACGCCTGCGTCCTGCACTGGATCCGCAACGACGGCGCCCTCGACCCCGACGCCCTGCTCCTCCTCGACGCCGGCGTCGAGACCGACACCCTGTACTCCGCCGACATCACCCGCACCCTGCCCCTGAGCGGCACCTTCACCCCCGTCCAGCGCCAGGCCTACGACCTCGTCCTCGCCGCCCAGAGCGCCGGCATCGCCGCCCTGCGCCCCGGCGCCCGCTTCCGCGACTTCCACCGCGCCGCCATGCGGGTCATCGCCGAAGGCCTCGCCGACTGGGGCGTCCTGCGCATCCCCGCCGACCAGGCCCTCGCCGAGGACAACGGCCTGTACCGCCGCTACACCCTCTGCGGCAGCGGCCACATGCTCGGCCTCGACTACCACGACTGCGCCCAGGCCCGCGCCGACCGCTACCTAGACGGCACCCTGGAGGAGGGCATGGTCCTCACCGTCGAACCCGGCCTCTACCTCCAACCCGACGACGAGACCCTCCCCCTGGAACTCCGCGGCCTGGGCATCCGTATCGAGGACGACCTCGTCATCACCCCCGACGGCGCCCGCCTGATGTCCAGTGCCCTCCCGAGGACACCGGAGGCCATCGAGTCCTGGATGGCCGACCTGCTGCGGTAGAGCCCTCTACTCCCCCCGCCCCGCCCGCCAGAGGTCCGCGACGAGCTGCTCCGCCGGGCCCGGGCGTGCCAGCCGGTGGGCGGTGCCTGCCCAGAGGTGCATGGACCGGGTGTCGGCGCGGCGGGTGGCGGCGGCGCGGAGGGGGCTGGTGAGGTGGTGGACCTCGGGGTAGGCGGGCGGGGCGTAGGGGCCGTAACGGTCGATGAAGGCGTTGCGCAGGCCTCGGGCCGGGCGGCCGGTGAAGGCGCGGGTGACGACGGTCTCCGGCAGTTCGGTGAGCGCCGCCCGGTGGGCCCGGGACGCGCCGGACTCGTCCGCGCGCAGCAGCGCCGTCCCCAGCTGCACCGCCACCGCCCCCGCCCGCAGCGCCGCCGCGATGGACGGGCCGTCGCCGAGTCCGCCGGCGGCGATCAGCGGCAGGTCGGTCACCGTCCCTACGCTGCCCAGGAGTTCGAGCAGCGGCACCTCTCCCGGCTCGTCCGCGACACGGTGGGTGCCCCGGTGGCCGCCCGCCTCCGGGCCCTGCACGCAGAGCGCGTCCATGCCGACCGCCTCCGCCGCCCGCGCCTCCTCGGGCGTGGTGACGGTGCCCACCTGGAACGACCCCGCCGCGCGGACGGCCGCGGCCTCCGCCGCCGTGGGCAGCCCGAAGGTGTACGAGACGACGTCCACCGGATCGGCCAGCAGCACGTCGAGCTTGGCCTCCCAGTCGTCCCGGTCCGGCCCGGTCTCCTCGGGCAGCCGGACGTCCCACCGCTCGGCCTCCGGCCGCAGCCGCTCCCGGTAGGCCGCGACCGCCGCCGGATCGCCGGGCGCGGCCGGGACGAAGAGGTTCACGCCGAAGGCCCGGTCGGTCGACTTCCGTACGGCGGCGATCTGTTCGGCCGTCCCGGCCGCCGTCCGGTACCCCGCGGCCAGGAACCCCAGCCCGCCGGCCCGGTTCACCGCCGCCACCAGCTCGGGGGTGGACGCCCCGCCCGCCATCGGCGCGGCGATCACGGGAACGGCGAGTTCATCGAGAAGACGGGCCATCGGCGGGTTCCTCCACTCCGGAGAACGGTTCGAACCCGCCCCACCCTACGCCCGCCGGATCAGCCCCCGGCCGCGCGCCTCCCGCACCGCCGCCGTGCGCGAGTCGACCCCCAACTTCGTGTAGATGTGCACCAGATGCGACTTCACCGTGGCCTGGCTCAGGTGCAGCCGCTGGCTCACCTGCTGGTTGGTCAGCCCGTCCGCGACGAGTCCCAGCACCTCGATCTCCCGGTTGCTGAGCGACGCCGCGGGCGTCCGCATCCGCTCCAGCAGCCGGTCCGCGACGGTCGGCGCGAGCGCCGTCCGGCCCGCCGCCGCGGCCCGCACCGCCTGGGCGAGCTCCTCCGGCGGGGCGTCCTTCAGCAGGTACCCGGTGGCGCCGGCCTCCAGGGCGGGCAGGGTGTCCGCGTCCGTGTCGTACGTCGTGACGACGAGCACCCGCGGCGCCCCCGCGCGGGCGGTGATCTCGGCCGTGGCCTGGGCACCGTTCATCGCCGAGCCGGGCCCGAACTGGAGGTCCATGAGCACGACGTCGACCCCGCCCGCGGAGGCCAGCTCGACCGCCCGTTCGGCGGTCGCCGCCTCCCCGACGATCGTGAAGTCCGGTTCGCCCTCCAGGACGGCCCGCAGCCCGGCCCGCACCACCGGGTGGTCGTCCGCCAGCAGCAGCCTGATCACGCCCCCACCTCCGTCGCCGGGAACCCCGGCTGAACCGGCGGCACGGCCGGCACGGCCGGCACCGGCAGCAGCACGGCGAGCGCCGTGCCCTCGCCGGGCGCCGACTCCACCGTGAAGGTGCCGCCGAGCGCCCGGGCCCGGGCCCCCATCGACGGCAGCCCGAACCCGCCGTCGTCGCGCGCCGGGCGCCCCGGGAGCGCCGCCGGATCGAACCCGGCCCCGTCGTCGAACACGTCGAGTGCCACCTCGCCCTCCATGTAGCTGAGCGTCACCTCGGCGTGCGAGGCCCGCGCGTGCCGGACGGTGTTGCCGAGCGCCGACTGCGCGATCCGCAGCAGCGCGACCTCCTGCGGCACCGGCAGCCGCACCGCCTCCCCGGAGACGTGCAGGTGGACGGGCAGCCCGCTGTGCGCCGTCGTGGTGGCGCACAGCCGCTCCAACGCGACGGGCAGCGGGTCGCCGTCGAGCGCGGGCGGGGTGAGCGCGCGGACGAAGCGCCGGGCCTCGTCGAGGTTGTCCTGGGCGGCCTGCCGGGCCTGCTCGACGTAGCCGGCCGCGGCGTCCGTGCGCTCCGGCAGGGCCCGCTGGGCGGCCCGGAGCAGCAGCTGGATGCTGCTGAGGCTCTGCGCGAGGGTGTCGTGGATCTCCCGGGCGAGGCGTTCGCGCTCGGCGAGCACCCCGGCGGCGTGGTGGGCGGTGGCGAGGTCGGCGCGGGCGGCGGTGAGCTCGTCGATCAGCCGGCGGCGCTCCTCGCTCTCCCGGTACAGCGCCTGGTAGCCGAGGACGGTCGCGGTGGCGACGGCGGCGCCGAGCGCGGGCCCGATCGACGCGGCCACGCTGAAGGTGTGCTGGTGCCAGGACCACGCGGCGATCGCGGCGGCGGCGGTCAGCCCGACGGCGGCGAGTCCGCCCCGGCGGCCGAGCAGGTGCAGTTCGAGGAAGTACAGCGGGAACGCCAGCCACACCCCGTCCTGCGTGGCCACGAGCACGCCCGCCCAGGTGACGCCGAGCAGCGCGAGCCACAGCGCGGCCGCCCGGCGCGAGCGGCGGATGACCGCGAGCCTCGGCCCGGCCGCGTAGGCGGCGCCCATGGCGGTGGCGGCGGCGGTCACGGACGCCGGGTCGCCGTCGCGGCCGGTGAAGGCGCGGGCGACGGCGAGGACGAGCAGGCCCGCCACGAGCAGGTGCAGGCAGACCTGGAGGACGCGGGCGACGGGGGTGGTGCGGAAACGTTCGGTCGCCATCCGTCCAGCCTAAGTTCCGCGTCGCGGGCCCGGCATCAATCAAAAGGTTGAACTCCGCTTCTGCCCTTCGATGCCGAGGATGCAATCCCCCGTGCGATGCCCGCGGGCCCCCTTCCCGGCGACGGTGTGGGCACACAGTCGTTTCGTGCAGAGAGGCCCGTCGTGTTCGTCGCCTGGAGGGACCTGGGGTTCGCCAAGGGGCGGTTCGCCCTGATGGGGACCGTCATCGTGCTGATCACCGTGCTGGTCGGCCTGTTGTCCGGGCTGACCGCCGGGCTCGGCCGGCAGAACGTCTCGGCGATCACCGGCCTGCCGGCCGACCACCTGGTGTTCGGACGGCCCGCCGACGGGCAGCAGCTGTCCTTCACCGACTCCCAGGTCACCCCGGAGCAGTGGCAGGCCTGGTCACACGAGCCGGGCGTGACCTCCGCCCAGCCGCTCGGCATCACCACCACCAAGGCCGCCGCCGGGCAGCGCACCGCGGCACTCTCCGCGTTCGGCGTCCCGGACGGCTCCGGGCTGGCCCCGCAGGGCGCCCGCATCACCGCCGGCCAGGCGGTGCTGTCGAAGACCGCCGCCGCGAACCTCGGCGGGCTGACGGCCGGCGCCGGCTTCACGATGGCCGGCCACCCGCTCACCGTCGCCGCCGTCGACGGCGACGCCGCCTACAGCCACACCCCCGTGATCTGGACCAGCCTCGCCGACTGGCAGGCGTTCGCCCCCGGCGGCACCGGCCACGCGACGGTCATCGCTCTCACCGCCGCGAAGGGCGCCGACCTCGGCGCGGCCGACGCCCGCCTCGGCACCGAGACCCGCACCCGCGACGACGCGCTCGCCGCGATCGGCTCCTACACCTCCGAGAACGGCTCGCTGCAGCTGATGCGCGGCTTCCTGTTCGCCATCTCCGCCCTGGTCATCGGCGCGTTCTTCACGGTCTGGACGATCCAGCGCAGCGGCGACGTCGCCGTCCTCAAGGCCCTCGGCGCCTCCACCCGCTACCTGCTGCGGGACGCGCTCGGCCAGGCCGTCCTGCTGCTGGTGCTCGGCACCGCGGCGGGCACCGCGATCGCCCTGGGAGCGGGCTCGCTGATCGGCTCCGCCGTCCCGTTCGTCCTGGACGCCCCGACCCTGCTGCTGCCCGCCGCCGTGATGATCGCCCTCGGCGCCGTCGGCGCGGCCCTGTCCATCCGCCGGATCACCTCCGTCGACCCGCTGACCGCCCTCGGGAGCGCCCGATGACCCTCCACCTCGACCACGTCACCCTGACCTACCCGGACGGCGACGGCCGGCTCACCGCCCTCGACGACGTCTCCCTGACCGTCCCCGCGGGCACCATCACCGCCGTGGTCGGCCCGTCCGGCTCCGGCAAGTCCAGCCTGCTCGCCGTCGCCGCGACCCTCATCGCCCCCGACTCCGGCCGGGTCGTCGTGGACGGCACCGACACCACCGGCCTCACCCGCGCCGAACTCACCGCGCTGCGCCGCACCCGCATCGGCATCGTCTTCCAGCAGGCCAACCTGCTGCCGTCCCTCTCGGCGGTCGAGCAACTCCAGGTGATGGCCCACCTCGACGGCCGCTCCCCGCGCGCCGCCCTCCCCCGCGCCCTCGAACTCCTCGACGCCGTCGACCTGCGCGACCAGGCCCACCGCCGCCCGCACCAGCTCTCCGGCGGCCAGCGCCAACGCGTCAACATCGCAAGGGCGTTGATGAACGACCCGAAGGTCCTCCTGATCGACGAACCCACCAGCGCCCTCGACCACGAGCGCGGAGCGGCCGTCCTCGACCTGATTACCACCCTCACCCACCAGCGCGCGACGGCGACGATCCTGGTCACCCACGACCGCACCCACCTGACCGCCGTCGACGAGATCGCCGAGGTCCACGACGGCCGGCTGACTACTTCTTCGCAGCCAGTACGTCGTCCACCGCTAGCGTCACCGATGCCCCGATCGACTCCGGCAATGTGAACGACTGCCCGGGGTGATGGACGGCGTGTACCCGGTACTCGCCGTCCTTGGGGTCGGTGAGCACCATGACGCGCTGGTTCTTCCGGTCCACGATGACGTAGACGGGCACTTCAGCCTCGGCGTACGCAAAGGGCTTCTTCTTCAGGTCGTCACTGACGTTCGACGACGTGACCTCCAGCACGAGACGGAACGCCGCTGGGTCGTAACAGTTGTACTCGATCAGGTGATCATCAATGTCGGCATCGACGATCGACAGATCGGGCACCGCATAATCCGAGGGCCCGTCCGGCAACCAGATGCCCACGTTCTGCAGAACGTCGACCTCGTCCCCATCGAGGCCGGCCGCAAAAAGTACCCGCATGAGGCGACTCAGCGACTTACCGTGCGAAACATCCGGCGGCGGCGTCACGGTGATCTGGCTCCCGACGATCTCGACCCGATGCCCGGCGAACTGGTTCGAGATCAGCTCGGCGGCTTCGAGCAGCGTCAGCTGCCCCATCGGTTCTTCCACTGCTGCGGCGGACATGGAGTTCCTCCTGACTGCCGATGTCGAGAACATCATCGTAGGACGCAGACGCCTTCCGACGCCCGATCTTCACCCCTCACCCGAACGAGTGGTTTAGCCTCTACCGCGCCCGCAGCCGCAGCGCCGTGCGGGGCTCCTCCTGGGCCTCCTGGCCGTTCGCCCACAGGGACCGCACGTGGCTCAGGTGCCGCGTCATGCAGGCCTCCGCCGCCTCCGCGTCGCCCGACAGCATCAGGTCCAGCAGCTCCAGGTGCTCCTCCGCCGAGGACACCAGCTCGCCGCGCTCGTCGAGGCGGTTCAGCCCGTACAGCCGCGAGCGCTTGCGCAGGTCCCCCACCACGTCCACCAGCCGCGCGTTGCCCGCGAGGCCCAGCAGGTCGAGGTGGAACTGGCGGTCCGCCTCCAGGTAGCCGATCAGATCGTGCTTGCGCGCGGCGGCCACGATCGCCTCGGCCTGCGGGCGCAGCCGCTCCAGCTGCTCGGCGGTGGCCGTGCGGGTGACCCGGCCGACGGTCGGGACCTCGATGAGGGCGCGGATCTCGGTGTAGTCGTCGAGGTCCCGCTCGGTGAGTTCGGTGACCCGGAAGCCCTTGTTGCGGACGGCCTCCACCAGGCCCTCGCGGGCGAGGTCGAGCATGGCCTCGCGCACCGGCGTGGCGGAGACGCCGAAGTCGGCGGCGAGCGCGGGCGCGGAGTAGACGACGCCGGGGCGCAGCTCCCCGGAGATCAGGGCGGCGCGCAGTGCGTGGGCGACCTGGTCGCGGAGCCGCTCCTGCACGGAGATCAGGGTGCGGGACTTGAGCTCGGCCATGGTGTTCCTCCGGGTCGGTGCAGAACACCAGCGTACAATGTCACGTTACGGTGCGTGCGCAACGGTCCGCGATTCGAGCCGCAGCTCATCGTGGCAGCGGCCGCCGGCCGTGACAACGGCCGGCGGCCCACGGAACCCGCCGTCCTCAGCCGCCCGCGTGCACCTCCGCCGCCACGGCCAGGTCCTCCCAGGCCATGCCGACGCTCTTGAAGAACCGCGGCCGGTCCGCCGGCACGTGGACGTCGCCGCGCACCAGCTCGGCCAGGTTCCACACCTGGCGTCCGGAGACCCCCGCCATGATCAGGTCCCCGGCCTCGCGGGCCGCCACCGCCCGCGCCTCGACGTAGAGTTCGGCCCGCCCGACCAGCGCGGCGTCCACCTCCCGCGCGTCCGGCTCGTGCGAGCCGACCGCCGCGACGGCCGCGTGCGCGGGCACCAGCGCGCCGTCGAACAGCGGCGTGCGCGCGGTGGTGCAGCACACCACCACGTCCGCCGCCGCGACGGCCTCCGGCCCGCCGACCGAGGCCGCCAGCCCGAGCCCCCGCCCGTACGCGGCCAGCGCCTCGGCGGGCCCGGCGCTGCGCGCGACCACGGTGAGCCGGGTCAGCGGCCGGATCGCGAGCAGCGCGTCGAGGTGCCCGTACGCCTGCGGCCCGGCGCCGAACAGCACGAGGTGCGCGGCCTCCGGCGGGGCGAGCCGGCGCAGGGCGACGGCGGTGACGGCGGGCGTGCGCAGCGCGGTGAGCGCGGCGCCGTCGAGCAGCGCGACGGGCTGGAGGGTGGGCCCGTCGAGCAGGAGGTAGCTGCCGGTGATCCGGGGCAGGCCGCGCCCGGGGTTGGCGGGCGCGACACCGGCGATCTTGACGCCCGCGTACCGCCCGGCGGCGGCGGGCATCATCAGCAGTTCGCCGGCCGGGACGGGCACCCCGGTGCGGACGGGCGCGGCCTCGGGGTCGAACCCGTCGAGCAGCATCCGCTCGACCGCGCCGGCGGCCCGGGCGGGCGTGACGGACCCGGTGCCCGACACGGCGTACCGGAGCGGCTCGGTCGCCGTGCCGGGCGGTACGGAGTAATTCGCGTCAGAAGAAGTCACAGCAGGAATCCTGCCCCGAGCCCGTCCCCTTCTTCCAGCACGAATCCGTGTTCCCCGGTGCGGTGCGCCGTCCCCGTCACCTCCGTGACGACGCCGGAGCCCAGCGGGTCGCCGCCCGGCAGCACCCGCCCGTGGAACACCGTCCCGATGACCGACTCGTGCCGCAGCTCCTCGCCCGGCGCGAGCCGCCCCTCGGCCGCGAGCACCGCGAGCCGGGCTGAGGTGCCGGAGCCGCAGGGCGAGCGGTCGATCTGCCCGTCCGCGAAGACGGTGACGTTCCGCTGGCTCAACCCTTCGCCGTCCCAGGGGAGTTCGTCGTACAGCACGACCCCGTACACGCCCGAGAGCCGCGGGTCCGACGGATGCGCCACCGCCTCCGAACCCTCCAGCGCCCGCCTGATCTCCCGCCCTGCGGCGGTGAGTTCCGGCAGCCGGGCGGTGTCGACGGTCAGGCCCAGCGCCGCCGCCGACACCGAGGCGTAGCAGGCCCCGGCGTGCGCCACCGCGACCTCCACGGTGCCGCGCGAGGTCGCCACCGCCAGCTTCGGCGCGCTCACCCGCGACGGCACGTTGCGGAAGGTCACCCCGGTGGTGCGCCCGCCGGCCCGGTGGACGAGGGCCGTGACGCGCCCCGACGGCACGTCGATCCGCACCCGCGCCACGCCGTCCGCGGGGGCCGCGACCAGCCCGGAGTCGACCGCCCACGCGCCGAGCGCGATGGTGCCGTGCCCGCAGGCCGTCGAGTAGCCGTCCTTGTGCCAGAACAGGACGCCCAGGTGCGCCTCGTCGTCGTCCGGCGGCACCAGGAACCCGCCGTACATCCCGGCGTGCCCGCGCGGTTCGCGGCCGAGCAGCCGGCGGACGTCGTCCAGCGCACCCGGCCGGGGCGCGGTGGCACTGCCGCCCGCGCCGATCGCGATGGCCCGCCGCTCGGCGACGCTGTCCCCGGGGATCACCGGGGCGCCGTCCAGCACGATCCGGAACGGCTCGCCGGCCGTGTGGTAGTCGACGGTCCGGACGTACATCACACACCCCCGGCGGGCAGCACGCTGACCGTCCGCCCGACGGTGTAGAAGTCGAGCGCCGCCTGCCCCTGCTCGCGCTCCCCGTGGCTCGCGCCCTTGGCGCCGCCGAACGGCAGGTGGAAGTCGACGCCGCTGGACGGCGCGTTGATCCGGATCATGCCCGCGTCCAGCCGGTCGGCGGCCGCCAGGGCGACGTCCAGACTGCGGCTGTGCACCGAGGTGGCGAGGCCGTGCGGGGTGTCGTTGGCGAGCGCGATCGCCGCGTCGAGGTCGGGCGCGGCGTGCAGCACGGCGACCGGGCCGAAGAACTCCTCGCGCGCCAGCGGGTGTTCGGCGGGCACCCCGGTGAGCAGCGCCGGTTCGACGTACCAGCCGGCCCGCGCGGGCACCCGTCCGCCGGTGAGCAGTTCGGCCCCGGCGGCCACGGCCGACTCGACGGCCCCCGTCAGCCGGTCCCGGGCCGCGGCGTTGATGACGGGCCCGCAGACCGCGTCGTCCGCCGCCTCCAGCGCCTTGACCAGCGCGTCCCGCAGCGGCTCGTACGCCTCGCCGACCGCGATCACCCGGCTGGTGGCGGTGCACTTCTGCCCCGCGTACCCGGCGACGGCGGCGGCGATGTGCCCGGCGGCCTGCGCGATGTCGGCGTCCGGCAGCACCAGCGCCGCGTTCAGCCCGCCGAGTTCGGCCTGCACGGGCACGCCGCGCTCGGTGGCCGCCCGCACGACGGCCCGGCCGACCCCGGTGGAGCCGGTGAACGACACCACGTCCGCCGCGTCGACCAGCGCCGCGCCCTCCTCCGCGCCGCCCGGCAGCACCGTGAGCACGTCCGCCGGCAGCCCGGCGAGCGCCACCAGTTCGGCCAGCCGCAGCGCGCACGCGGTCGCCTCCGGGGCCGGCTTGAGCACCGCGGCGTTGCCGACCGCCAGCGCCGGCGCGGCCTTCCAGCTCGGGATCGCCAGCGGGAAGTTCCACGGCGCGATCAGCCCGGCCACCCCGTGCGGCCGCCGCCGGGTGAGCAGCAGCCCGGGCCCGCCGGCGGTCTCGTGCACGGCCCCGGAGGGCGCGTACGGCGCCTGCGCGTAGTACCGCCAGATCGCCGCCGTCCTGGCGACCTCGCCGCGCGCCTCGGCGAGCGGCTTGCCGACCTCGCGCACGACCAGCGAGGCCAGCTCCTCCGCGTGCGCCTCGACCGCGTCGGCGATCCGGCCGAGCGCGGCCGACCGGGCACCGGCGCCCGCGGCGAGCCACCGCGCCTGGGCGCCGCGGGCCCGCGCGACGGCGGCCCGGACGGCGTCGGCGCCGGGTTCGTCGACGGCGACGACGAGGTCCGCGGGGTCGGCGGGGTTGTACGAGGTGATGGTCACAGCCAGAAGCCCTTCGGGTGGAGCGTCACAGCAGGCTCCGTCACAGCAGGAAGCCGGCGGGGAACGGGTCGGTGGGGTCGAGGAAGTACTGGGCGGTGCCGGTCACCCAGGCCCGCCCGGTGACGGTCGGCACCACCGCGGGCCGCCCGGCCACCTCGGTCTCCTCGACCAGCCGCCCGGTGAAGGTGGTCCCGATGAAGGAGTCGTTGCGGAAGTCCCGCCCGAGCGGCAGTTCGCCGCGCGCGTGCAGCTGCGCCATCCGCGCCGAGGTGCCGGTGCCGCACGGCGAGCGGTCGAACCAGCCGGGGTGGATGGCCATCGCGTGCCGCGAGTGCTCGGCGGTCGAGCCGGGGGCGAGCAGTTGCACGTGGTGGCAGCTGTGGAAGGACGGGTTCTCCGGGTGCACCGGCCGCTCGGGGCCGGCGTTGATGGCGTCCATCAGGGCCAGCCCGGCGGTGAGGATGTCCTGCTTGCGCTCGCGCTCGAACGGCAGCCCGAACTCGGCGAGCGGCAGGATGGCGTAGAAGTTGCCGCCGTAGGCGAGGTCGTAGCTGACCGTCCCGTACCCGGGCACGTCGATCTTGCGGTCGAGCGCGACGGCGTACGAGGCCACGTTGCGGATGGTCACGGCCTTGGCCGCGCCGTCCTCGACCCGCACCTCGGCGACCACGAGCCCGGCGGGCGTGTCCAGCCGCACGGTCGTCACCGGCTCGACGACCGGCACCATCCCGGTCTCCACCAGCACGGTGGCGACACCGATCGTGCCGTGCCCGCACATCGGCAGCAGCCCGGAGACCTCGATGAACAGCACCCCGTAGTCGGCGTCCGGCCGGGTCGGCGGCTGCAGGATCGCGCCGCTCATCGCGGCGTGCCCGCGCGGCTCGTACATCAGCAGGGTGCGGAAGTGGTCCAGGTGCTGCTGGAAGTGCACCCGGCGCTCGGCCATGGTGGCACCCGGGACGACACCGAACCCGCCGGTGACGACCCGGGTCGGCATGCCCTCGGTGTGCGAGTCGACGGCGTGGAACACGTGACGGCTGCGCATGTGTCGGAACTCCCTCGGAGGATGGGCCGGCTGCCCCGTCAGCCGGCTCGTCGGCTACGGATTCAGGACAGGCCCTCGGCCAGCGCCTTCTCGGTGGCGGCCCGGACGGCCGCGTCGGCCTCGGCCCCCAGCGGCCGCCGCGGCGGCCGGACGGGCCCGCCGGGGCGCCCGGCGATGTCCATCGAGAGCTTGATGGCCTGGACGAACTCGGTCTTGGAGTCCCAGCGCAGCAGCGGGTGCAGCGCCCGGTAGAGCGGCAGCGCGGTCTCCAGGTCGTGCGCGACGGCGGCCTTGTAGAGCGCCGCCGAGGCCTCCGGCAGCGCGTTCGGGTAGCCGGCGATCCAGCCGACCGCGCCGGCCAGCGCGAGCTCCAGCAGCACGTCGTCCGCGCCGATCAGCAGGTCGAGCCCGGGCGCGAGTTCGGCGATCTCGTAGGCCCGGCGGACGTCGCCGCTGAACTCCTTGACCGCGACGATCGAGCCCTCGGCGTGCAGTTCGGCGAGCAGCGCGGGCACGAGGTCGACCTTGGTGTCGATCGGGTTGTTGTACGCGACGACCGGCACGCCCGCCCGGGCCACCTCGGCGTAGTGCGCGCGGACGGCGTCGTGGTCGGCCCGGTACGCGTTCGGCGGCAGCAGCAGGACGGAGCCGGCGCCCGCCTCCGCGGCCTGCTCGGCCCAGCGGCGGGACTCGGCGCTCCCGTACGCGGCGACGCCGGGCATGACGCGGGCGCCGTCGCCGGCCGCCTCGACGGCCACCCGGACGATGCGGGCGCGCTCGTCGTCGGTGAGCGTCTGGTACTCGCCGAGCGAGCCGTTGGGGACGACGCCGTCGCAGCCGTTGTCGATCAGCCAGCGGACGTGCTCGGCGTAGGCGTCGTAGTCGACGGAGAGGTCCTGGCGCAGCGGGATCGCGGTGGCGACCATGATGCCGCGCCAGGGCCGGGTGGTGTCGTGCGGGGTGTGGGACACGATGATGACTCCTTGGTGAGGTGTGACATTTTATTAGTGGGGACGGGCCGGAGACAAGAGTCCCCGGCCCCCGTGTTCGGTCGGGCCCGGCTCAGTCGCCGGCCGCCAACTGCGAGAGCGGCACCGGGCAGGCGAACGGCCGCCGGTCGGGCCCCGCACCCCCGTGACCGGAGGCCCCGCCGGCGCCGGACAGGCAGGCCACCGCCGGACCGCACATCCGGCCCTGGCACCACCCCATCCCCGCGCGGGTCAGCAGCTTGACGGTCCGCGGGTCCCCCGCGCCCAGCTCGTCCACCGCCTCCCGGATCGCCGCCACCGGCACCTCCTCGCACCGGCACACGTCGGTGTCCGGGCGCAGCCAGTCCGTCCAGCCGGGGCCGGGCCGGTGGGCGGCGGCCATCAGGGCGGCGAAGGCCCGCCGCCGGGCCCGGCGGCGCAGCAGGGCCGGCTCCGGGGTGCGGCCGGCGACCGCGTGCGCGGCCAGCGCGCCCTCCGCGACCGCGAGGTCCGCGCCGCCCACGCCGTTGGTCTCCCCCGCCGACCACAGGCCGGGGACGCTGGTGCGCAGCCGGGCGTCCACCCGCAGCGCGACCGCGCCGTCCGGGCCGGTCACGGTGTCCGCGCCGAGCTCGGTCGCGAGCTCGATCTGCGGCAGCAGGCCGTGGCCGACGGCGAGCGCGTCGCAGGCGATCCGGCGGCCGGTGCCGGGCACCGGCCGCCAGTCGGCGTCCAGCCGGACCACCGTGACGGCGGTGACCCGGTCGGTGCCGTGCGCCTCGACGACGGCGCTGCGCGGGCGCAGCCGCACCCGGTGGCGCAGCAGCGCGCCGCCGTGCCCGGCGCCCTCGACGAGCTTGGCGGGAACGGCCGCCAGCACGCCGGGGCGCCGCGCGTAGCCGAGGTAGTCGCCGGCCTCGACCACCGCGGGCACCTCGGCCCCGGCGGTGACCAGCGAGGACGCCGCCGCGAGCAGCAGCGGCCCGCTGCCGGCCACGACGATCCGCCGGCCGGGCAGCACCAGCCCGGCCTTGAGCATGGCCTGGGCGCCGCCCGCGGTCACGACCCCGGGCAGGGTCCAGCCGGGGAAGGGCAGCTGCCGCTCGTACGCGCCGGTGGCGAGCAGCACGGCGGCGGCCCGCACGGTGGTCCGGTCACCGGCCTCCGGCCCGAGGGTGACGTGCGCGGCGAGTCCGTCGCCGGTGCGCTCCAGCGCCCACACCTGGTGGCCGCCGAGGAAGCGCACCTGCCCGGTCCGCTCGTGCGCGGCGAGCCGGCCGGCCAGGTCGGCGTAGACGGACCAGCCGTGGTGCAGCCGGTCGGGCCGGGCGGCCCGGAGGCCGGGCGCGGGGTGGCGGTAGTACTGGCCGCCGGTCTGCCGGCCCCCGTCGAGCAGCGCGCAGCGCAGCCCGAGGTCGGCGGCGGTGACGGCGGCGGCGAGCCCGGCCGGGCCGGCCCCGATCACCGCGAGGTCGTACGGGAAGGGCTGCGCCGCTTCCGGCGGCTCGACCGGCCCTGACGGCGCTGACGGACCTGACGGCGCTGGCGGACCTGACGGCTCGAACGGCTCGAATGGTTCAGACGGCGAGGTCGGCACGGCCGTGGCCCTCCTGGGTGGTGACGGTGGTGCCGGGCTCGGCGGGGAGCAGGCAGGTGCGCTGGTTGGGGCGGCCGTCGACGGTGGCGAGGCAGTCGAAGCAGGCGCCGATCCCGCAGAACGCCCCGCGGGGCCGCCCGCCGGCCCGGGTGGTGCGCCAGGCGAGGACGCCGTCGGCCCAGAGCGCGGCGGCGATCGACTGGCCGGGCAGCGCGGGCACGGGCCGTCCGTCGAAGTCGATGTGGTGGGCGGGCCCGGGCTCGGCCCCGACCAGCTCGGCGGGTGTGCGGCGGCGCATCGAGGGCCTCTCCAATCCGGTCGGGGGAAGTGCGGGTCAGGCGGCCGGGAATCGGTCGGCCCGGAATGGCGTGAGGTCGAACTCCGGCTGCTTGCCGGTCAGTTGTTCGGCGATCAGCAGCCCGGTCGCCGGGGCGAGCCCGATCCCGGCGCCCTCGTGCCCGCACGCGTGGTAGAGCCCGGGTACGCGCGGGTCGGCGCCGACCGCCGGCAGGTGGTCCGGCAGGTAGGGGCGGAATCCCCGGTAGGCGCGCATCACGGCGACGTCCGCGAGCACCGGGAACAGTTCGGCCGCCTGCGCGGCGAGCCGCCGCAGCACCTCCCGGGAGAGCGTCCGGTCGAAGCCGACCCGCTCCCGGCTGGCGCCGATCAGCACCGGCCCGCCGGGCGTGCCCTCGACCACGGCCGAGGTCTCCAGCCCGGCCGACCCGCTGGCCACGTTGGCGACGTAGTCGGCGGCGTAGACCTTGTGCCGCACGATCCGCGGCAGCGGCTCGGTGACGAGGACGAACCCGCGCCTGGGCAGGACGGGCAGGTGCACCCCGGCCAGCGCGGCGAGCTCCCCGCCCCACGTCCCGGCGGCGTTGACGACGGCGGGCGCGTCCAGCCGCCGCCGGTCGGTCCCGACGCCGAGGACGGCGCCGTCCGCCCCCCGGCGGACGGTCCGGACGGTCTCGCCGGTGATCAGTTCCGCGCCCATCCGCCGGGCCGCGCGCAGCAGGTGGGCGGCGGCGAGGGCGGGCTGCACCTGGGCGTCCTGCGGGTAGTGGAAGCCGCCGGCCATGCCCGGCGAGAGGTGCGGTTCCAGCTCCCGCAGCCGCTCGGCGGGCACCTCCTCGGCGACCACCCCGGCGGCCGCCTGGCGCGCGGCGAAGGCGCGCAGGGCTTCCTGCCCGGCCGCGGCCTGGGCGACGACCAGGCCCCCCTTGGCCTCGTACTCCACGGCGGCGCCGAGTTCCCCGGCGAGCTCGCGCCACAGCCGGGTGCTGAGCAGCGCGAGGTCGAGCTCGGGCCCGGGCTCCTTGTCGGAGACCAGCAGGTTGCCCTCGCCGGCGCCGGTGGTGCCGCCGGCCACCGGCCCGCGGTCGACGACGGCGACGGCGAGCCCGGCGCGGGCCGCGTAGTAGGCGCAGGCGGCGCCGACGACTCCGGCGCCGACCACGACGACGTCCAGGGGAGGTCTCCAGGTCTTGGGCACGGCAGTAATATGTCACATGCCATCAGCCCTGCCAAGAGTGCCGCGACGAAACGCGAACCGGACCCAAGCGACGCAAAAGCCCCGGCCCGCCGCACACGGGGTGCGACGGGCCGGGGCCGGCGATCAGCGGATCAACGGATCAGGTGATGTCGTCCATCTGCTCCCGGCGCGCGGCCGGCACCGGAGCACTCGCCGCCGGCGCCGACGAAGCCTCGATGGCCTCCGCTCCCGCGACCGTCTCGACCGAGAGGTCCACGTGCGAGGCCTCCTCGTCGTCCAGGTCCGCGTCCGGGTTGTTGCGGCGCTTGCGCCGGTCGTTGAACAGCGCGATGCCCACCGCGGCGAAGTACAGCGCCCAGATCGGCGCGGCCAGCACCAGCATGCTGACCGGGTCGGCGCTCGGGGTGGCGAACGCGGCGAACACCGTGATGCCCATGACCATCCCGCGCCACCAGCCGAGCAGCCGCTTGCCGGTGACCATGCCGACCATGTTCATCATGACCAGCAGCAGCGGGAACTCGAAGGCCGCGCCGAAGACCAGCACCATGCGGGTGGCGATGTCGAAGTAGTCGTTGGGCGGCAGGATCGGCGTGGTCTTGTCCGGGGTGAACGAGATCAGCACCTGGACCGTGGTCGGCAGCGTCAGGATGGCGCAGCCCACGCCGGCCAGGAACAGCGGCGCCCCGGCCGCCATGAAGATGACCGTGTACTTCTTCTCGTGCCGGTGCAGACCCGGCGCCACGAAGGCCCACACCTGCCACAGCCAGACCGGCACGGCGCCCACCACACCGGCCGTCAGTGCCACCTGGAGCATCCAGGTGAAACCGGAGGTCAGACCGATCGTCGAGACCTGAGCGCACTTCCCGTCGAACTGGTCGGCCGTGTCCGGGGTGCACTGCGGCAGCGGCTCCAGCAGGAAGTGTTCGATCGGCTTGTGGTAGATCGCCGCGACGATGGTGATCAGCACGATCGCGATGACCGACTTGACCACGCGATTGCGCAGTTCCCGCAGGTGATCGGCGAGGGCCATCCGCCCCTCAGGATCCTTGGACGCCTTCGGCGCCTTGGAGAGCTTGCTCAACCCCGGTCCTCAACTCGTGCGTCGAGGCCCGCCGGTCGACGGGCCTCCGTGGTCGCGTGCGTCACGTGCGCCGCGCTCAGTGCGGCCGGTCGCCGTCCGCGGCGGGCCGCTCGGCGGGCTCGGCCACCGGCCGGGCCGTGCCGGTGGCACCGGGCGCGGTCTGGATGGTCTTGGCCGCACCGCCGCTCACCGGCGGCGCCGGCGCGGGCTCCGCGGCCTCGCCGTCCGTGCGCATCGCCTTGGCCTCGCTCTTGAGGATCCGCATCGACTGGCCGAGCGAGCGCGCCAGATCGGGCAGCCGCTTGGCACCGAAAAGCACGATGGCGATTACCACGACCACGACGATCGCGGTCATCGAGATGCGCATGCTCGACCACCTTCAGTCAACGCGGCACCGGCGGACCGCCCGCGGCGGATGGTAACCGCTGCGGATGACACCCCGACGACGTCCGCCCGAACAAGGACAGCGGCCCCCGGTTCGCAGTTCGGGAGCCACCTCAGAGCGTAACCCGCCCCTACACCCGGGATGCAGTCCCCGTACGACCTGGTGACGCAGTCCTCAGCGGGAGGGCACCGCCGCCGCCAGCTCCTCGGCCGCGTCGGCCAGCGCCCGCGAGGCCGTGCCGACGCCCTTGGCCAGCGCCCGGACGTCCAGCCACAGCCGGATCCCGAGGACGCCGAGGACCAGCAGGCCCGCGGTGGCGAGCAGGACGGCGGCGACGAGCATCCAGGACATGCCGCCCACCCTATACGGGCCGAGGGCCCGGGCCCGGACTGCTACCCCTCGGCCGGGACGAGCCGCATGGTGCGCACTCCCGCCCCGGTGAGCGCCGCCACGATCTTCTCCCCCGCGGCCTTGCGCACCGCCGCCCCGCACAGCGGACAGCCGAAGCTGTAGTGCGCCTGCTCCGGGGTGCGGCCGAGGGTCAGGCGGAACTCCTCGGCCGGCAGCTCCACCTTCTCCCGGCACTGCGAGCAGTAGACCTTGAATCTGGTACCGGGCTCCACGGCTCAGTCCCGCCCCTCCCCGTAGGCGGCCAGCGCCTCCCGGGCCGCCGCGCGCGCCTGCTCGGCGAGCTGCGGCGGCGACACGATCCGCCCGTCCCGGCCCAGCCGCAGCGCCAGCGGGCGCAGCTGGGAGGGGTCGGCGCTGCGCAGGGTGATCCGCAGGCCGCCGTCCGGCAGTTCCTCGGCCCGGTCGTGGGTGTAGTACTCGGCCACCCAGCGCCCGCCGGAGGACACCTCGACGACCACCTCCGGGTCGTCCGCCGCCGGGTTGACCAGCCCGCCGGACAGGTCCCGCGGCTCGCGCCGGGGCGGGTCGGCGGGCACGTCCAGGACCCGGATCTCGGCCACCCGGTCCAGCCGGAACATCCGGTGGTCCTCCGAGGTGCGGCACCAGGCTTCCAGGTAGGTGTGGCCCTCGGTGAGCAGGCGGATCGGGTCGACCTCGCGCTCGGTCATCCCGCCGCGCCCGTGCGAGTAGTAGCGCAGCCACAGCCGGCGGCCCTCGCTCAGCGCGCGGTCGATGTCGGCGAAGACGTGGCTCTCCGCCTCGAACGTCACGCCGACCCGGGCGCTGCCCTCGGCGCTCTCCCCCGCCGCGTTCTCGATCTTGGCGACGGCCCGGGTGAGCGCCTCCCGGTCCCCGGCCCGCAGACCGGGCAGCCCGGCCACCGCGCGGGCGGCGACCAGCAGCGCGGTGGCCTCGTCGGCGGCCAGCCGCAGCGGCTGCGCCACGTCGTCGACGTTGTGCCACCAGATCCGCTCGCCGTCGGTGTCGATGTCGAGCAGGTCGCCGCCGCGGAAGCTGGTGCCGCACATCGGCAGCACGTTGAGGTCCCCGATCAGCTCGCGCTCGGTGATCCCGAACGCGCGGGCCACCTCGGCGACCTCGGCCCCGGGCCGCTCCCGCAGGTAGGTGACCAGCGACAGCATCCGTCGCGTCTGGTCGATCGCATTGCTCATGCCCGCACACCCTCCACCACGTCCGGCCCGGCGACCGCCCGCAGCCGCTCGATCACGTCGGCCCGCAGCTCCTCCGGCCCGAGCACCACGACGTCCGGCCCGAACTCGGCCAGGTCGGCGCCCAGCCCGTTGCCGTACGGGATCTCCAGTTCGTCCCAGGCCTCGTCGACCCGGCCGGTGCTCAGCGCCTTGGTGCGCAGCGGGAAGCCCGCGCCCCGCCGGACCCGCACGGTCGCGGTGGCCGTGGCGCCCTCGCCGGCGAACTTGGCGACGGTCGCCCGCACGTCCACGTGCTCCGGCACGGTGCCGAGGAACGCGCCGGTCTTCGCCCGCACCTTGCCGGTGATCCGGCTGAGCCGGAACACCCGGGCGTCGCCCCGGTCGCGGTCCCAGCCGGCCAGGTACCAGTGCCCGCGCCAGCACTCCAGCGCCCACGGCTCGACGCTGCGCTGCTCGACGGCGGCGGCACCGGCCTTGCGGTACTCGAAGGTGACCGGACGGCGGTCCCGGGCGGCGGTGAGCAGCGGCTCGAACGCGGCCTCCCGGGCGGGGATGCGCGGTTCCAGGGCGGAGCGCGCCTCGGCCTCGGCGAACGGCACCCCGGCGGCCCGCAGCTTCTGCAGCGCGCCGCTGGCGGCGCCGGACATCTTGGCCTGCTGCCAGACCCGCGCGGCCAGCGTGAGGGCGGCCGCCTCCTCGGCGTCCAGCGCGATCTCGGGCAGCCGGTTGCGGTCGGCGCGGGCGAGGTAGCCGAGCTCGCCGTCCAGGGCGTTCTCGTCGACGTCGATCACCAGGCCGAGCTCGCGCAGGTCGTCCTTGTCCCGCTCGAACATCCGGTTGAAGGCGTCCTCGCTGCTGTTCTGCCAGGCCTCGCGGTACGCCTCGATGGATTCCCGCAGCTCCTTCTTGGAGAGCGGACGTCTGGTGTTCATCAGGCACAGGGCGAGATTCATCAGCCGCTCTGCCTTGGCGATCGCCATCGCTGACCCTTCCGGTGTGCCGCGCCGTGCGCGGGGTGCGCCGCCGGACGATCGTCACCCGGCGGGACCGACCGTACCGGTAGCGGTACGCACCGCAAAAGCCGCATCCGCAAACGCCCGTGGGCCGGGCCCCCGGAGGGGTCCGGCCCACGGCCGCGACGGGCTCAGACGCCCAGCAGGTCGACCACGAAGATCAGGGTCGAGTGCGCCGGGATGAGCGGCGACGGCGACTGCGCGCCGTACGCCAGGTGCGACGGGATGACCAGCTCGCGGCGGCCGCCGACCTTCATGCCCTCGACACCCTGGTCCCAGCCCTTGATGACGCGGCCGGCGCCCAGCGGGAAGCGGAACTCGTTGGGGCTCCGGTTCCAGCTCGCGTCGAACTCCTCGCCGGTCTCGAAGGTCACGCCGACGTAGCGGACGCTGACGACCTGGCCCTTCTTGGCCTCCGCGCCGTCACCGACGACGATGTCGCGGATCTGCAGCTCGGTCGGAGCGTCGCCGCCCGGGAAATCGATCTCAGGCTTCTCGTTGAGGCTCACAGTCCCTCTTCTCACGGTTTTCTCTGCTTCCATGACCAAGCGGCGGGCGCCCGCACCCGGTCCGTCCGGACCACGGTACGGGCGCCCGCCGCCCGTACGGGACCGGCCACGCGGCCGGTCCCGAAGGTCACACGCACACCATTGTCACCCGAAAGTGGATCAGCCCTGACCCGCGTCCAGGATGTCGACCACGAAGACCAGCGGCGCGTTGGCCGGGATCTCGCCCTGGCCCTTGTCGCCGTAGGCCAGCGCCGCCGGGATCACCAGCTCGACCCGGCTGCCGACGGTCTGGCCCGCCAGGCCCTGGTCCCAGCCCTGGATGACCTGGCCGCCGCCGACGGCGAAGCTGAACGCCTGGCCCTTGCCGAGCGAGGAGTCGAAGACCTTGCCGTCCTTGAACAGCGCGCCGGTGTACTGGACGACGACCTTCTCGCCCTTCTCCACCACCGGGCCGGTGCCCTTGATCAGGACGTGCGTCTTCAGCTCGGTCGGGTCGGCCGCGCCAGCCACCGGGGTGATCTCGGCCGGCTTCTTGCCGTTGTCCTTGACCTGCGGGAAGCCCGCCGGCGGCGGGGTGACCGTGCCGCTGACCGTCGCGTCGGGCGCGGTGCTGTTGCGGATGTCGATCACGAAGATCAGGTTGTCCTTGGCCCCGATCGACATGTCCGGCTTGCCCTGCGCGCCGAAGGCCGCGGCCGGCGGCGCCACCACGAGGACCCGGCTGCCGGCCTTCTTGCCGAGCACCGCCTGGTCCAGCGCCGGGATCAGCGCGTCCGTGCCGGCCTGGAAGATCTGCTGCTTCTGGCCCTGGTCGAAGGAGCTCGGGATGTCCTTGCCGGTGTTCCAGTTCTTCGCCGTGTAGTCGACGGTGGTCCAGGAGTTCTTGTCCACCTTCGCGCCGGTGCCCTCGGACAGCACCTTCACCACGAACGAGCCGTCGGGCTGGTCGGACGGCACCTGGATGTCGGCCTTCTTGCCGAAGTCGCCGGTGATCGTCGGCAGGACCTTGGCGTCGTCCTTGACCGGCGGCACCGGGTCGGCGGTCGGCGTGGCGGGCGCGCTCTTGGCGGCGTCCGGCTTGGCCTCCGACGAGCCGTTGTCCTTGTTGACCATGTAGAGCGTCACGCCGCTGCCGACCAGCAGCACCGCGAGCACCGTGCCCAGGATCACGCCGAGGCGGCCCACCGACGGCGGGTTCTCGTCGTACCCGGCCTCGGAGCTGTCGACCTTGCGCACGTTGGAGGCGAAGATCTGCGGTTCCTCGGTCTTCGTCCCGCCGGCCGGCCGCGGCCGGTCCTCCGGGCTCGCCCAGCCGGCCTGCTGCTTCAGGATCGACGGCGGCACGACGATCGACTCACCGTCGCCCGGCATCGGCCCGCCGGGACGCGACGCCGCCGGGTCACCCGAGGATCCGTCGTTCGCCGCGGTACCCGACCCGCCGGGGTTCGGCGCTTTCTCAGTCATGACTCCCCATCCATCTCGCCACCGGTCATTCGAGCTCTGCCACCGGCACGCTCAGTGCCGGTTTGCCGTCGCACCGTCCGCCCGGGCCCCGGGCGCCGGAGGCGCCTGCCACAGTGCGAGGGCAGTATGACAGTTCAGGATGAGGGCGGGCGCTTCCGTGTGCGAGCGCCCGCCCAAGCGTACGGAATCCTGCGGGAGTCTTCCTAGACCGCTTCCAGAATGTCGATCACGAACACCAGGGTGGAGTTCGCCGGCACCGAACCCTGCGCCTGGTCCTTGTACCCGAGCGCGGGCGGCACCACCAGCAGCACCCGGCTGCCGACGTTCTGGCCCACCAGGCCCTTGTCCCAGCCCTCGATCACGCTCCCGGTGCCGATCTGCACCGCCTGCGCGCCGCCGTGCGTCCAGGACGCGTCGAACTGCTGGCCGTTGCTCCAGAGCACCCCGGTGTACTGCACCACCAGCGTCTGCCCGCTCTTGACCTGCTTGCCCTCACCCTTGACCAGCACCGCCTGCTGGAGGTCGGCGGGCGCGGCCTGCCCGGCCGGAATGGTGATCGTCGCCGCGGCCTTGCCGTTGTCCTTGACCTGCGGCAGGTTCGCCGCCGCCTGGGTCATCGCGCCGGTCAGGGTCGAGTCCTGCGGCAGGCTCTCCATGACGTCGAACACGAACACCACCGTGTCGCCCTTGGCCACGCCCAGCTGGCTGCTGCCCTGGTCGCCGAAGGCCGCCGCCGGCGGGGCCACCACGAGCAGCCGGCTGCCGACCTTCTTGCCGATCACGCTCTGGTCGAAGGCCGGCACCAGCTGGCCGCTGCCCGCCTGGTACAGCTGCGGCTTGCCGCCCGCGTCGTACGAACTCGGCAGGTCCTTGCCGGTGGTCCAGTCCTTCGCCGTGTAGTTGACCGTGACCCAGTCGCCCTTGTTCACCGCGGGCCGGTCGCCCTCGCTGACGGTGTTCACCACGAACTGGCCGCTGGGCTGCTGCCCCTCGGGCAGGGTGATCGTCGCCTTGCTGCCGAAGCCGCCTCCCGAAAGGGTGGGCATCGGCGAGGCCTCGCCGACCGGAGTGGGCACGGTCGGGGCCGCGCTGGCCGTGGTCGGCGTCGCCGGGCCGGCCGCCTTGGTCGAACTGCTGCAGGCGACCGCCAGCAGCAGCGGAAGGGTGATCAGCAACCCGGCGGTGCGGCGCACGGTGGTCCTAACTGTCGTTCGAAGTCGGCTCTCCGGACTCGACGAACAGCGTATGCCCCGCACGGGTCCGGCCCCGGTAGACACCACCGGGGCCGGCTCCACGGACTCGATCATGGCGCGTGGGCCACGACCGCTCGGTCACATCCCCGCGATCAGCTTCTCCACCCGCTCGTCCACCGAACGGAACGGGTCCTTGCACAGCACCGTGCGCTGCGCCTGGTCGTTCAGCTTCAGGTGCACCCAGTCCACCGTGAAGTCCCGGCGCTGCTCCTGCGCCCGGCGGATGAAGTCCCCGCGCAGCCGCGCCCGGGTGGTCTGCGGCGGGATCGACTTGGCCTCGAAGGTCTTGAGGTCCGTCGTCACCCGCTTCGCCTGCCCCTTGCCCTGGAGCAGGTAGAACAGGCCCCGGCGGCGGTGGATGTCGTGGTACGCGAGGTCGATCTGCGCCACCCGCGGGTTGGACATGCTCATCTGGTGCTTCTCGCGGTAGCGCTCGATGAGCTTGTACTTCATGATCCAGTCGATCTCGGTGGCCACCCCGTCCAGCCGCTCGGAGCGGACGGCCTCCAGGGTGCGGCCCCACAGGTCGAGGACCTGCGCGATGGTGCCGGTGTTGATGCCCTTGCGGTCGGCGAACTCCAGCGCCTTGGTGTAGTACTCCTCCTGGATGTCCAGCGCGCTGGCCTCCCGCCCGTTGGCGAGCCGCACCTGGTGAGTGCCGGTGAGGTCGTGGCTGACCTCGCGGATCGCCCGGATCGGGTTCTCCAGGGTGAGGTCGCGCATCACCACGCCGGCCTCGATCAGCCGCAGCACCAGGTCGGTGGCGCCGACCTTGAGCAGCGTCGTGGTCTCCGACATGTTGGAGTCGCCGACGATCACGTGCAGCCGGCGGTAGCGCTCGGCGTCCGCGTGCGGTTCGTCGCGGGTGTTGATGATCGGGCGGGAGCGGGTGGTGGCGGAGCTGACGCCCTCCCAGATGTGCTCGGCCCGCTGGCTCACGCAGTACACCGCGCCGCGCGGCGTCTGCAGCACCTTGCCCGCGCCGCAGATCAGTTGGCGGGTAACGAGGAACGGGATGAGCACGTCGGCCAGCCGGGAGAACTCGCCGTGCCGGGCCACCAGGTAGTTCTCGTGGCAGCCGTAGGAGTTGCCGGCCGAGTCGGTGTTGTTCTTGAAGAGGTAGACGTCCCCCGCGATGCCCTCCTCGTGCAGCCGCCGTTCGGCGTCCACCAGGAGGCCTTCGAGGATGCGCTCGCCCGCCTTGTCGTGCGTCACCAGCTCGACCACGTCGTCGCATTCGGGGGTGGCGTACTCGGGGTGGGAGCCGACGTCGAGGTACAGCCGGGCGCCGTTGCGCAGGAACACGTTGCTGCTGCGGCCCCAGGAGACGACGCGGCGGAACAGGTACCGCGCCACCTCGTCCGGCGACAGCCGCCGCTGCCCGCGGAACGTGCAGGTGACCCCGTACTCGTTCTCCAGCCCGAAGATCCGGCGGTCCATGAGCACTCCTTCTTCTTGTCGGAGCTGTCCGAAACCGCCTCCACGACGGGCGAACCGCCGCAGGGGCACCGGAGTCCCGTGCGGCGATCGCTCGCCGCACGGGACTCCGAAGGCACTACTCGTCCGACGGCGGGGTGGCCGCCGGACCGTCCTCGTCGTCCGCCGCGGACTGGTCCCCGTCGAGCAGCCGGCCGAGCTGGCCGCCCAGGATCCGCTTGAACTTCCTCTGCTGGAACCGCTGGCGGTCGAGGACGGCCACCTCCAGCTGTTCCGGCGTCAGGCTGCGGGCGCTGCCGCCGTTGGGGTCCCGGGCCAGGGAGTCGACGGCGACCCGCACCGCCTCGCCCAGCGCCATGCCGGCGCGGTGGCGCTGGCCCAGGTAGTTGCCGATGGAGTCGGCGTTGCCGCCGACCACCACGTAGTTCTTCTCGTCGACGATCGAACCGTCCGGGGTGAGGCGGTAGATCTGGTCCTCCTCCGTCGTCCGGCCGACCTCGGCGACGATCAGCTCGACCTCGTACGGCTTCTCGCCGACCGAGGAGAAGATCGTGCCGAGCGTCTGGGCGTAGACGTTGGCGAGGCCCCGGGCCGTGACGTCGGCCCGGTCGTAGGAGTAGCCGCGCAGGTCGGCGTAGCGCACGCCGCCGATCCGCAGGTTCTCGAACTCGTTGTAGCGGCCGACCGCCGCGAAGGCGATCTTGTCGTAGATCTCGGAGACCTTGTGCAGCGCCCGCGAGGTGTTCTCCGCGACGAAGACGATGCCGTCGGCGTAGGTGAGCACGACCACGCTGCGACCGCGCGCGATGCCCTTGCGGGCGTACTCCGCGCGGTCCGCCATGGCCTGCTGGGGCGAGACGTAGAACGGTGTCGACACCGGCGGTCGTCCCTTTCCTGTGAGGTGGGCGGCTAGAGCAGCGGGGCCTGCGGGCCGTCGGGGTGGGTGAGGCGCTGGTCGGTGATGGAGACGGCGATCCGCGCGACCTCCGGCTCGGTGAGCCGGTGGAAGCCGTCCGCGGTGATCAGCGAGACGATGGGGTAGATCTTGCGGGCGAGGTCGGGGCCGCCGGTGGCGGAGTCGTCGTCGGCCGCGTCGTAGAGCGCCTGGACGACCAGCGTGGCGGCCTGGTCGGCGGTCAGGCCCTCCCGGTAGAGCTTCTTCATCGAGCCGCGGGCGAACACCGAGCCGGAGCCGGTGGCCGCGAAGCCGCGCTCCTCGGAGCGCCCGCCGGTGACGTCGTAGCCGAAGATCCGGCCGCGTCCGAGGTCGAGGTCGTAGCCGGCGAACATCGGCACCACCGCGAGGCCCTGCATCGCCATGCCGAGGTTGCCGCGGATCATGCTGGTGAGCCGGTTGGCCTTGCCCTCCAGGGAGAGCGTGGCGCCCTCGATCTTCTCGTAGTGCTCCAGCTCCAGCTGGAACAGCCGGACCATCTCGACCGCGAGACCGGCGGTGCCGGCGATGCCGACCGCGCTGTACTCGTCGGCCGGGAACACCTTCTCGATGTCCCGCTGGGCGATCACGTTGCCCATGGTGGCGCGACGGTCACCGGCGATGATCACACCGCCGTCGAACACCGCGGCCACGATCGTGGTCCCGTGCGGGGCCTCGACCACCGTGCCCTCGGGCAGCCCGCGCCGGCCGGGGATCAACTCCGGCTTGTGCTCGGCGAGGAAGTCGAGGAACGAGGAGGACCCCGGGGTCAGGAAGGCAGCCGGTAGACGCCCGGTGCCACGAGTGTTGGCTTCCACACGATTCCTTCCAGGTAGCTTGAAGCGCGCGATCCCCGCACCCTACCCGCCGACGATCAACGTCCACGTGTGGAGGGCCGGAGCCGGGACGGGCGGACGGCCGTGGCCGCCCGGCCGTCCCCGACGGTCACGACCGTGAATTCCGCAATGCCCCGCGGCGGACTATTGCCCACCCTTTTGGACAAATCCCCGCACGAAATCCTCGGCGTTCGACTCGAGCACTTCGTCGATTTCGTCCAGGACCGCGTCGACGTCGTCGCTGAGCTTTTCCTGGCGCTCCTTGAGGTCGTCGGAATTCTGGGTTTCCGCGGCCTGCTCCTCGACCTCCTCGGAGGAGCGGTTCGCCCGCTGCTGGCCGCCGCCGGTGTCCTTGCTCGCCATTTCCCTCACCCCGCTCGAATCGTCTGGCACGGTTGGGTCGCTGCTTGCTGCACCGACCCTATACACAAGGTGCGACTGCCGCTCCCGGTTTGCCGGTGGCGCTTCCTGTCCAACACCCGCTGCCACCCCGGATGATTCCCATTCGGCGGACGTTCACCCGTGGTGATCGAAAAGTTACCCGCCGGAGAGGACCCGGAGCAGGTCCTCGGCCGTCCGGCAGCGGTCCAGCAGTTCCTTGACGTGGTTGCGGGTGCCGCGCAGGGGCTCCAGGGTGGGCACCCGCTGCAGCGAGTCGCGGCCCGGCAGGTCGAAGATGACCGAGTCCCAGGACGCCGCCGCCACGTGCTCCGCGTACTGGTCCAGGCAGCGCCCGCGGAAGTACGCCCTGGTGTCCTCCGGCGGCTTGGAGACGGCCCGCTCGACCTCCTCCTCGGTGACCAGCCGCTCGAACCTGCCGCGGGCCACCAGGCGGTTGTAGAGGCCCTTCTCGGGCCGCACGTCGCTGTACTGGAGGTCCACCAGGTGCAGCCGCGGGTTGTCCCACTCCAGGGCGTCGCGGCTGCGGTAGCCCTCCAGGATCTCCCGCTTGGCGATCCAGTCCAGCTGGCGGGAGAGCGACATCGGGTCGCGCTCCAGCCGGCCGAGGACGTCCTCCCAGCGCGCCAGGACGTCCACGGTCTGCTCGTCCGCGTCGGTGCCGAAGCGGTCCTCGACGTACTTGCGCGCGAGCTCGAAGTACTCCAGCTGCAGCTGGACGGCGGTGAGCTTGCGCCCGTTGCGCAGGGTGATCAGGTGCTTGAGCGTGGGGTCGTGGGAGACCCGGTGCAGGGTGCGCACCGGCTGGTCGACGGCGAGGTCGGAGGCGATGAAGGAGTCCTCGATCATCGACAGGACCAGCGCGGTGGTGCCCAGCTTGAGGTAGGTGGAGATCTCGGAGAGGTTGGCGTCCCCGATGATCACGTGCAGCCGGCGGTACTTCTCGGCGTCGGCGTGCGGTTCGTCGCGGGTGTTGATGATCGGCCGCTTGAGGGTGGTCTCCAGGCCGACCTCGACCTCGAAGTAGTCGGCCCGCTGGCTGATCTGGAAGCCGTGGGCGGAGCCGTCCTGGCCGATGCCGACCCGGCCGGCGCCGGTGACCACCTGGCGGGAGACGAAGAACGGGGTGAGGTGGCGGACGATGTCGGCGAACGGCGTCGCCCGCTTCATCAGGTAGTTCTCGTGGGTGCCGTAGGAGGCGCCCTTGTTGTCGGTGTTGTTCTTGTACAGGTGGATGGTCTGCCCGTTGGGCAGTTCCAGCGCGCGCTGCGCGGCGGCCGCCATGATCCGTTCGCCGGCCTTGTCCCAGAGCACGGCGTCGCGCGGGTTGGTGACCTCGGGCGAGCTGTACTCGGGGTGCGCGTGGTCCACGTAGAACCGGGCCCCGTTGGTGAGGATGACGTTGGCGAGGCCGATGTCCTCGTCGGTGAGCTGGCTGGCGTCCGCCACCTCGCGCGCGAGGTCGAAGCCCCGGGCGTCGCGCAGCGGGTTCTCCTCCTCGAAGTCCCAGCGGGCCCGCCTGGCCCGGTGCATCGCCGCCGCGTACGCGTTGACGATCTGGGACGAGGTGAGCATGGCGTTGGCGTTGGGGTGGCCGGGCACGGAGATCCCGTACTCGGTCTCGATGCCCATCACGCGCCGTACGGTCATGCGGCCCTCCTTGCCCCGGTGCGCCGCCCCCCTGGGCGGAACACGCTGACGTACCGCTGAACAACACCGGTGCCGGCGGTCTGCCCGCGAACGGTGCGTCGAGCCTAGAACGCGGGGCCGACGGCCGGGCCCCGAGACGCGCCGTCCGGCTGCGGGGCCGCGAGGCGCCACAGCCGGACGGGGTGCGTGCTGTTCCGGGGCCGGGTGCCGGCCTCGTCCTGCGGATCGAAAGAGTGGTGCGGTTACAGGTACTGCCCCGTGTTGGCGACGGTGTCGATGGAGCGGCCGGACTCGGCGCCCTGCTTGCCGGTGACCAGCGTGCGGATGAAGACGATCCGCTCGCCCTTCTTGCCGGAGATGCGGGCCCAGTCGTCCGGGTTGGTGGTGTTGGGCAGGTCCTCGTTCTCCTTGAACTCGTCCACGCAGGCGGCGAGCAGGTGGGAGACGCGCAGTCCGCGCTGACCGTGGTCGAGGAAGTCCTTGATGGCCATCTTCTTCGCGCGGTCGACGATGTTCTGGATCATCGCGCCGGAGTTGAAGTCCTTGAAGTACAGGACCTCCTTGTCCCCGTTGGCGTAGGTGACCTCCAGGAAGCGGTTGTCCTCGGTCTCCGAGTACATCCGCTCCACGACCGACTGGATCATCGCGGCCACGGTGGCCTCGATCGAGCCGTCGTGCTCCTTGAGGTCGTCGGGGTGGAAGGGCAGCGAGCCCTTCAGGTACTTGGAGAAGATGTCCTTCGCGGCCTCGGCGTCCGGGCGCTCGATCTTGATCTTGACGTCCAGGCGGCCGGGCCGCAGGATCGCCGGGTCGATCATGTCCTCGCGGTTGGAGGCGCCGATGACGATGACGTTCTCCAGGCCCTCCACGCCGTCGATCTCGGCCAGCAGCTGCGGGACGATGGTGTTCTCCACGTCCGAGCTGACACCCGAGCCGCGGGTGCGGAACAGCGACTCCATCTCGTCGAAGAAGACGATGACGGGGGTGCCCTCGCCCGCCTTCTCCCGGGCCCGCTGGAAGACCAGACGGATCTGCCGCTCGGTCTCGCCCACGTACTTGTTGAGCAGCTCGGGGCCCTTGATGTTGAGGAAGTAGCTCTTGCCCTGGGGGCGGCCGGTGACCTCGGCGACCTTCTTGGCCAGCGAGTTGGCGACCGCCTTGGCGATCAGCGTCTTGCCGCAGCCGGGCGGGCCGTAGAGCAGGACGCCCTTGGGCGGGCGCAGCTCGTACTCCTTGAAGAGGTCGGCGTGCAGGTACGGCAGCTCGACCGCGTCGCGGATCAGCTCGATCTGGTTGCTGAGGCCGCCGATCTGGCGGTAGTCGATGTCCGGGACCTCTTCGAGGACGAGCTCCTCGACCTCGGACTTCGGCACGACCTCGTACACGTAGCCGGAGCGGGGCTCCAGCAGCAGGGCGTCCCCCGCCCGGATGGTGACCTCGCGCAGCGGTTCGGCGAGGCGCACCACGCGCTCCTCGTCGGTGTGGCCGATGACCAGGGCGCGCTCGCCGTCCTCGAGGATCTCCTTGAGGGTGACGATCTCGCCGATGCGCTCGAAGGCCATCGCGTCCACGATGTTGAGGGCCTCGTTGAGCATCACCTCCTGGCCGCGCCGCAGCACGTCGAGTTCGACGTTGGGGCTGACGTTGACGCGGAGCTTGCGACCGCCGGTGAAGATGTCGGCGGTGCCGTCCTCGTTCGCCTGCAGGAAGGTGCCGAAGCCGGCGGGCGGCTGGGCCAGCCGGTCCACCTCTTCCTTGAGGGCCACGATCTGGTCGCGGGCCTCGCGCAGCGTGGAGGCGAGTCGTTCGTTCTGGGCGGTCACGCCGGCCAGGTTGGTCTGGAGCTCGACGATCCGCTCTTCGAGGATTCTCGAATTGCGCGGCGAGTCGGCGAGCTTGCGGCGCAGCACGGCGATTTCCTGCTCAAGGTACGAGACCTGAGCGGCCTCGTCGGAACCACGAGCGGGCCTGCCGGTGCTGCGGTTGTAGTCGTCATCGTGGGCTGCCACGGTCCTCACCTCCTCCGGGGAGCTGGACGCTTCCAGACCCTACCTGGGACCAGGGGTCCGTAAACCCCTAGATCAAGAAAGATGGAACGGGCGTGTCCGATCTTCGCCCTGCGTGCTTCCCCTCTGCTAAGGGGATACCCACCGCGCACCGCCCAAAGCGGACCAGATGTATCGTCGAGCGAGTCGATATCCGATCGCGACCGGGAGGCCCGGTCCGATCGTTGTACGAATGGCGGGATTGCCCTCAGACGGGGGCGACCCGGGACAGAAACGGCGGAGAACAACGATGTCGGTGACCGAGCGGACGGCGGCGAACGAGGCCCTGGAGGTGTGGATCGACCAGGACCTGTGCACCGGCGACGGCATCTGCGCGCAGTACGCGCCCGAGGTCTTCGAACTCGACATCGACGGCCTGGCCTACGTGAAGGGGCCGGACGACGAACTGCGCCAGCAGCCCGGGGAGACGGCCCCCGTGCCGCTGACGCTGCTTCAGGACGTGGTGGACTCGGCGAAGGAGTGCCCCGGCGACTGCATCCACGTGCGCCGGGTCGCCGACCGGGTCGAGGTGTACGGGCCGGACGCCGACGAATAGGCGTCTCAGGTCTCGGTGTTCGGGGCGGCGGTCCGGGTGCGCACCCAGCCGCCGCCCTTGTGCGTCCAGGTGAGGTCGAGTGAGACGTCCGGGCTGAAGCGCGGGACGTCGTCGCTCGAATACCCCTGCGCGTGGCCGGTGATGGTGCCGTCCGAGCGCAGGGCGAGCCTGGTGACGGTGAGGTTCTCGCGCTCGGAGACGAGGGTCGCGAGGACGACGGGCCGCTCGGCGGTGCCGCCGAGGAGGTAGACGGCGTCCGGCGGGGTGCCGGTCTCGGCGGCGCAGTGCGCGGCGACGACGGTGCTGGGCCGGCCGTCGCCGAGGTCGGCGGCCAGGCTGACCGTCGGCTTGACCGGGAACGGGCCACAGTCGAGCGGGAGTTGGGCCTTGGCCGGGTCGGGGGCGAGGGCCGCCGGGGCGGCCTTGGGACCGCTGCCGTGGAGGGGCACCGGCGTGCCGGTGGCGGGCGAGGCCGCAAGGGCGCTCGCCACGACGGCTCCGCAGCCGGCCAGGGCGAGGGCCCAGTGCCACGGGGCGGTTCGAACGTGGCCGGGCCGGGTGCGGCCCGCCGGGGTCTGCTGTCCAGCCGTCGTCCCGACCGCGGTCTCCACCAGGCGTCCCCTCCAGTGGTCTGTGTGAGCTGGCATCGTCCCACATCACGGTGGCACTCCGGTGACCGGGGCGGGAACGCCGGAGGGGGGGGGGGGGGCGCCCGCCCCGCCCCCCCCCCCCCCCCCCCCGGGGGGGGCGGGGGGCGGGGGGGGGGGGGCGGGCGGGCGGGGGGGGGGGCGGGGGGGGCCGGCGCGG
>NZ_JBHWGD010000034.1:0-29020 GCF_042733235.1 Kitasatospora sp. NPDC059722 | reverse complement strand
GGGGTCTGTGTGAGGTGCCATCGTCCCACAACAGGGGGGCACTCCGGTCACGGGGGCGGGACCGCCGGTGGGGTGGCACGGCCCGGCCGTGCCACCCCTCCTCGACGGTCGTGCGTCAGCCGAGGTCGGTGTCCTCGGCCACGGCGGCGCGGGCGGCGGCCCGGGCGGCCGCGCGCTCCTGCAGGGTCGGCTCGGGCGACCCGTTGTCGTAGTCCTCGCCGTACGCGCCCTTGGCCGGGCGGCGGCGGCGCAGCGGCGGCTCGACGCCGTCGGCGAGGCGGCGGGCGGTGAGCAGGAAGCCGGTGTGGCCGATCATCCGGTGGTCCGGGCGGACCGCGAGGCCCTCCAGGTGCCAGGTGCGGACCATGGTCTCCCAGGCCTGCGGCTCGGTGAAGGTGCCGTGGTCGCGCAGCGCCTCGACGGTCTTGGACATCTGCGTGGTGGTGGCCACGTAGCAGCAGATGAGGCCGCCGGGGACGAGCGCCTTGGAGGCGACGTCCAGGCACTCCCAGGGGGCGAGCATGTCGAGGATGATGCGGTCGACGTCGCTCTCGACCAGGTTGTCCTGGAGGTCGCCGACGGTGAGCTTCCACGCCGGGTGGGAGCCGCCGAAGTAGCGCTCGACGTTGCTCTTGGCGATGTCGGCGAAGTCCTGCCGACGCTCGTAGGAGGCCAGCATGCCCTGCTCGCCGACGGCGCGCAGCAGGTAGGTGCTGAGCGCGCCGGACCCCACGCCGGCCTCCACCACGCGGGCGCCCGCGAAGATGTCGGCCATCGCGAGGATCTGGCCCGCGTCCTTGGGGTAGATCACGGCGGCGCCGCGTGGCATGGAGAGGACGTAGTCGGGGAGCAGGGGGCGCAGCGCGAGGTACGGGACGTTCCCCGTGGTGCGCACGACCGTGCCTTCAGG
Organism: Kitasatospora sp. NPDC059722; assembly: GCF_042733235.1. Taxonomy (NCBI): domain Bacteria; kingdom Bacillati; phylum Actinomycetota; class Actinomycetes; order Kitasatosporales; family Streptomycetaceae; genus Kitasatospora; species Kitasatospora sp. NPDC059722. The sequence continues at coordinate 28,110 of NZ_JBHWGD010000034.1, read as the reverse complement.
AGCGCCGATCAGCTCGTCGTGCGGGAACGCACCCTTGTGGGTGTGGAACTGGTTCCCGGCCTGGAGCGTGAACGTGTAGTGGCGACCCTTGGGGTCGGTCAGCTGGACCTGGTCCCCGACCTGGAAGGGCCCGCGTCGGCGGGCGGCACCGGTCGGTTCGGACATGCGGCCAATCCTAAGGGAAGCGCGACCTCCCGCCCGCCGCGCCCCCGGCCGGTGCCGTCCTACTGCCCCGCGACGGCGGCGGTGAGGCGCTGCTCGATGTCGGTGAGCGCGACGACGCCGTACACCCGGCCGTCGGACTCGACCACCAGGTACTCCCCGGCCGGGGTGGCGCGCACGGCGTGCAGGAGGTCCTCGCCGGTGAGGTCGGCGCTGAGCCGCAGGCCGGGTTCGAGGTCGCGGGCGAGCGGTCCGACGGCGACCCACGGGCGGCGGTGCTCGGGCACCGCGCGCACGGCGGACTCGCGGACGATCGCGATCGGCTCGCCCCGGCCGTCCACCACGACCACGGCCCCGGCCTGCGCCTCGCGGGCGCGCCGCAGCGCCTCGCCGAGCGGGGTGTCGGCGGTGACCTCGACGGTGCGGCGGGCGAGGTCGCGCAGCCGCAGGCCGGGCAGGGCCTCCTTGAGCCGGGCGTTGCGCACGCTGGCGCCGGCGCCGTTCCAGATGATCGCGGCCAGGACGGCGGCGATGACGGCGTCGACGAGGGTGTCGGTGCCGGTCCGCCCGACCCCGCGGGAGGCGCTGATCAGCGGCAGCCCGATGAGCACGGCGACGGCCAGCGCCCGCCCGACCCACGCGGCGGCGACGGTGCCGGTCATCGGCCTGCCGGTGACGGCCCAGACGACCGCGCGCAGCATCCGGCCGCCGTCCAGTGGCAGTCCGGGCAGCAGGTTGAAGGCGGCGACGACGAGGTTGGAGACCATCAGGCCGGTGAGCAGCACCCCGGGCACCGAGGAGAGCTCCACGGCCTGCATGGCGAGGTAGAAGACCCCGCCGAGCACGAGCGACAGCAGCGGGCCGACGAAGGCCAGCCAGAACTCCCGCCACGGCGTCTCGGCCTCGTTCTCGATCTCGGAGACGCCGCCGAAGAACTGCAGCTGGATGCGGCGCACGCCGAGGCGGTAGCGCAGCGCGACCAGCGTGTGGGCGAGCTCGTGCACCAGGACGGAGGCGTAGAAGGCGACGGCGAAGGAGAAGGCGACCAGGTAGCGCGAGCCGCCGAGGTCCGGCAGGACGTCGTTCAGCTGGCCCCCGAAGACCCAGGTGATCAGGGCCGCGATGACGAACCAGGAGGGGGTGACGTAGATGGGCACCCCGAACGGGCGGCCCATGAGGATGCCGCCGCCGCGCTCCTTCCGCGGCTCCGGCGGCCGGCCGGGCGGGCGATCACCGCCGTGCGGCGGCTGGTCGGAGGTCTGCTGCCCCCTGCTGTCGCTCACCGTGATCCCTTCGGTCGACTCCCCCGAGTTGCGCCGGTGTGCCCACGCTACGTGATCTCGGCGGCAGGGCGCCGCGCGCCCCTCTGTCTGGCTTCATACCCACTGGCGCGGGCCCTGCCCAGCCCCGTGACAGCACGGTGGCAGCGGTATGGCAGCGCGGGGCAATAGGGTCGTAGCCATGCAGCAGACCGACACCACCAGTGCCGCCGGGGCCCCGGCGCGCCCGGCGGCGCCCCCGACCGGCCTGTCCCCGTCCCGTGCGGGTGACTTCCTCACCTGCCCGCTGCTGTACCGGCTGCGGGTGATCGACCGGCTGCCGGAGCCGCCGAGCGCGGCGGCGACCCGGGGCACCCTGGTGCACGCGGTGCTGGAGCGGCTGTTCGACAGCGCGGCCGTCGAGCGGACGCCGGAGCGGGCGCTCGGCCTGCTGCGCCCGCAGTGGGAGCGGCTGCTGGGCGAGCGGCCGGAGCTCGGCGGGCTGTTCCCGGACGACCCGGACGGCGCGGCGCTCACCCGCTGGCTGGCGGACGCCGAGAAGCTGGTCGGCCAGTGGTTCCGGCTGGAGGACCCGACCCGGCTGCACCCGGTGGAGCGGGAGCTGTACGTGGAGACGGCCCTGGAGTCGGGCCTGCTGCTGCGCGGCTACATCGACCGGGTCGACGTCGCCCCGACCGGCGAGGTCCGCCTCGTCGACTACAAGACCGGCCGGGCGCCCTCGCGGGACTTCGAGGGCAAGGCGATGTTCCAGATGAAGTTCTACGCGCTGGTGGTGTGGCGCTGGAAGGGCGTGATCCCCAAGCGGCTCCAGCTGGTGTACCTCGGCGGGGGCGGGGACGTCGTCTCCTACGACCCGGACGAGGCGGACCTGCTCGCCGTGGAGCGCAAGCTGCAGGCGCTCTGGGAGCGGATCACCCACGCGGTGGCCACCGGGGAGTTCCCGGCCACCCGCAACCGGCTCTGCGACTGGTGCGACCACCAGGCCAGCTGCCCGGAGTTCGGCGGGACGCCCCCGCCGTACCCGCTGCCGCTGGCCCGTACGTCTGAAGAGGACGATCCCACGGGGGATCCGATGAGCAAGGAGTCCTAGTGACGATCCGAGTGCTGCTGGTCGACGACCAGCCGCTGCTGCGCACCGGTTTCCGGATGATCCTGGAGGCCGAGTCCGACCTGGTGGTGGTCGGTGAGGCCGGCGACGGTCAGCAGGCGCTGGACCAGGTCCGGGCGCTGCAGCCCGACGTGGTGCTGATGGACATCCGGATGCCCAGGATGGACGGCGTCGAGGCGACCCGCCGGATCGCCGGCCCGGGCCGGGACGGCCCGGCCAAGGTGCTGGTGCTGACCACCTTCGACCTGGACGAGTACGTGGTGGAGGCGCTGCGCGCGGGCGCCAGCGGCTTCCTGCTGAAGGACGTGCCGGCCGAGGAGCTGGTGCAGGCGATCCGGGTGGTCGCGGACGGCGCGGCGATGCTGGCGCCGAGCATCACCCGGCGGCTGCTGGACATGTACGCCACCAAGCTGCCCTCGGGCGAGGAGGCGCCGCCGCAGGCGCTGAACGCGCTCACCGAGCGGGAGCTGGAGGTGCTCAAGCTGGTGGCGCGCGGGCTGTCGAACGCGGAGATCGCGGCCGAACTGTTCGTCAGCGAGACCACGGTGAAGACGCACGTGGGACACGTCCTGACGAAGCTCCAGCTGCGGGACCGCGTGCAGGCGGCGGTGTACGCGTACGAGAGCGGTCTGGTGCGTCCGGGCGCGCTGTAGGACGCTCCACAGACGGCGACGGCCCGTCCGCCTCCCGCACCGGGGGAAGCGGACGGGCCGTCGCCGTCGGGCGCTACTTGCTGCTGCGGCCGATCTCGCCGAAGCGGAAGACGCCGGTGGTGTCGACGGTGGACTCGACCCCGGTGATGTACGAGCGGGCCGCGTAGAACGCCTTGTCCTGGAACAGCGGGACGAGCGGAGCGTTGTCGGCGACGATCGACTGGATCTGGTTGTAGTTGCCGGCCGCCGCGCCGCGGTCGGTCATCTTGAGGCCGTCCGGCACCAGCTTCTGGCTGATCCGCGGGTCGTCCCAGCCGTCGTGGTAGACGCCGCCGTCGACGACCAGCGGGCTGATGTAGTTGTCGGCGTCCGGGTAGTCGGCGAACCAGCCGAGGATGTAGGCCTGGTACTTGCCGTCGGCGAAACCGGCCTTGTACTTGTCCCAGTCGGCCTCCTGCTGGACCGTCACCTGGAACAGGCCGCCGGTCTCCAGCTGCTTCTTCACCGTGTCGGCCTCGGCCGCGCCGGCCCGCGAGCGGGACCACGTGAGGGTGATCTTGACGGGCAGCTGCACCTTGGCGTCGGTGAGGAACTTCTTGGCCTTGCTGACGTCCTGGTCGCCGTACTTGTCGAAGAAGACGGTGTTGTGGCCGGTGACGCCGGCCGGGACCATCGAGTACAGCGGCTGGACGGTGCGGGCGAAGACGTCGCGGGCGAGCGCCTTGCGGTCGAGCAGCGCGGCGGCGGCCTGGCGGACGGCGACGTTGCCGACGACCGCGTCCTTGGTGTTGAAGACCAGCGAGCGGGTGTTGTTGCTGTCGCCCTCGACGACCTGGAGGTCGCCCTTGCCGCCCTGCTGGTCGGAGCGGATCTGGGCGGCGGTGTTCGGGTCCAGGCTGTCGTCGGTGAGGTCGACGTCGCCCTTGTCGAGCGCGGCCTTCAGGTCGGCGGCCTGGTCGTAGTAGCGGACGGTGAACTTGCTGTTCCGCAGCTTGACGTCGCCGTTGTACTTGTCGTTGGCCGACAGCGCGACCTTGCCGATGCTCTTGCCGCCGCCGCCCAGGGCCTCGACCGAGTCGAGCTTGTACGGGCCGGAGCCGACCAGCTTGTCGTTGGGCAGCAGCGAGTCGGCCGGGTACACCTGGTGGTCGACGATCGCGCCGACCGGGCTGGCGAGCTTGGCCGGGAGGGTCGCGTCGGGCGCGGTGAGCTGGAAGACCACCTCGTTGTCGCCCTTGGCCTCGACGGACTTGATCGAGGAGAGCAGCCCGGACGGGCCGTTCTTGTCGTTGATCTTCTTGGTGCGCTCGATCGAGAACACGACGTCGGCGGCGGTCAGCGGGTGGCCGTTGGAGAACTTGAGGCCGGGGCGCAGCACGCAGTGGTACTGGGTGGAGTCGCCGGTGGTGAACTCGCAGGACTGCGCGGCGTCCGGGGAGGGCGAGCTGGAGGCGGCGGGGAAGACCAGCAGCGACTGGAAGGTGTTGCGCAGGATCAGCCAGGAGCCGGAGTCGTAGGACCCGGCCGGGTCCAGCACGCTGGTGAGCTGGGCGGTGCCCATGGTGACCGAGCTGCTGCCGCCGCCGCCCTTGACCGCGTCGGTGACGGATCCGCAGCCGGCCACCGTCACGGCGACCAGGCCGGCGCAGCCGAGTACTGCCAGGCGTTCAGCGGAAGTCTTCACGGGGCGCGTCCTTCTGGGGTGCGCGTCGTGCGACCGGCGCCGGGACCGGGGGTACCCGTCGGCGGCGGTGGCAGGGCTGCGAGGGCGGGAACGAACTGGAGTAGCGTGCCATATCGAACACGCACGACCGATACCCGCGTGGATGACGTTTGGGACACGGTGATCCGGGGCAGCCCGGCTCCCCCGACGAGTTGTCGGCCAATGCCCGTTTTCTCCCCCGATGACCACCGGATCGGGCCACCCGGGGCCCCTTACCGGTCGGTAGGCCGCCGGGGCAATGAGACCACAATCACACGCGCGAGGCGACCAGCGAGCGCAGCAGTTCGAGGTCGACCTGCTCCAGCGAGGACAGCACCAGCCGCCCGGGGGCCGACTCGATCCGCGCGACCGAGGGCACCGCGATCACCGGGCAGCCGGCCGCCTCGGCCGCCTTCACCCCGGTCGGCGCGTCCTCGACCACCACGCAGCGGGCCGGTTCCGCGCCCAGCCGGCGGGCCGCCTCCAGGTACGGGTCCGGGTGCGGCTTGGTGCGCGGCACCTCGTCCCCGGCGACGGTGAAGGCGAAGTGCTCGGCGCCCAGCGAGCGCAGCACGATGTCGATGACGTGCCGGTGCGAGGCCGACACCAGGGCGGCCGGGATCCCGTGCGCGGCAAGGGTATTGAGGAGCCGCTCGGCGCCCGGCATGAGCGGCACGCCGCCGCCCAGCAGGTCGACGAAGCGCTGGTTGATGAGCACCGTCAGGTCGGCGGGGGAGAGGTCGACGCCGGTCCTGGCGAGCAGGTAGTCGATCACCCGGCTCATCGGGCCGCCCACCACCTGGGCGCGGTCCGCCTCGTCCAGCGCGTAGCCGAGCTCGGCGAACAGCGAGGCCTCGGCCTGCCACCAGAAGTCCTCGGTGTCGACCAGCGTCCCGTCCATGTCCAGCAGCACCGCCTGCAGGCCGCGGTCGTCCCCGTGGTCGAGCGCCGCGACGGCGGTGGAGATGCTGGTCATGGTGATCCTTCCGAGTGCCCCGCAGGTGCTCCGGGGATGGCACGGGCCGGCCCGCTGGTGAGCGGACCGGCCCGTTCAGGATCATCAAGGATACGCCCGGTTCGCCGGAAAAGAGCGAACGCGCGGGGGCGTCCTGGTTACCGGGCGTTGAAGTACTTCGCCTCCGGGTGGTGGATCACGATCGCGTCCGTGGACTGCTCCGGGTGGAGCTGGAACTCCTCGGAGAGCACCACGCCGATCCGCTCGGGCTTCAGCAGCTCGGCGATCTTGGCGCGGTCCTCCAGCTCCGGGCAGGCGCCGTAGCCGAGCGAGAAGCGGGCACCGCGGTACTTGAGCGCGAACATGTCCTTGACGTCCTGCGGGTCCTCGCCGGAGAAACCGAGCTCGTAGCGGACCCGGGCGTGCCAGAACTCGGCCAGCGCCTCGGCCAGCTGCACCGAGAGGCCGTGCAGCTCCAGGTAGTCGCGGTAGGAGTTCCCGGCGAACAGCTCGTTGGCCGCCTCCGAGATCCGGTTGCCCATGGTGACCACCTGCAGGCCGACGACGTCCCGCACACCGGACTCCTCCGGGCGGAAGAAGTCGGCCAGGCAGAGCCGGCGCCCGCGCCGCTGGCGGGGGAAGGTGAAGCGGGTGCGCTCGGTGCCGTCCTCGTGGAAGACGATCAGGTCGTCGCCCTTGGAGTTGGCCGGGTAGTAGCCGTAGACCACGGCCGCCTCCAGCCAGCCCTCGGTCTGCAGCCGGTCCAGCCAGGCGCGCAGCCGCGGGCGGCCCTCGGTCTCCACCAGCTCCTCGTACGACGGCCCCTCGCCGGAGCGCGCCGCCTTCAGGCCCCACTGGCCCTTGAACAGCGCGTCCTCGTCCAGCCAGGACGCGTAGTCGGCGAACGGGATGCCCTTGACGATGCGGTCGCCCCAGAACGGCGGGACGGGCACGGCGTTGTCGACGGCGACGTCGGAGCGGATCTGGCCGAGGTTGACCTCCGGCTCCGGCTCCTCCACCTCGACCCGGGCGTGCCGGCGCTGCTTGAGCTCGGGCAGCACCGCGCCGGGCACGCCGCGCTTGACGGCGATCAGCGCGTCCATCAGCCGCAGGCCCTCGAACGCGTCGCGGGCGTACCGGACTTCGCCCTCGTAGATCTCGTGGAGGTCCTGCTCGACGTACGCCCGGGTGAGCGCGGCGCCGCCGAGGATCACCGGGTAGTCGGCCGCCAGCTTGCGCTGGTTGAGCTCCTCCAGGTTCTCCTTCATGATCACGGTCGACTTGACCAGCAGCCCGGACATCCCGATGACGTCGGCCCGGTGCTCCTGCGCGGCGTCCAGGATCGCCGAAACCGGCTGCTTGATGCCGAGGTTGACGACGTTGTAGCCGTTGTTGGACAGGATGATGTCGACCAGGTTCTTGCCGATGTCGTGGACGTCGCCCTTGACGGTGGCCAGCACGATCGTGCCCTTGCCCTCCGAATCGGACTTCTCCATGTGCGGCTCCAGGTGCGCCACCGCGGTCTTCATGACCTCGGCGGACTGGAGCACGAACGGCAGCTGCATCTGGCCCGAGCCGAACAGCTCGCCGACCACCTTCATGCCGGACAGCAGGGTCTCGTTGATGATCTCCAGCGCGGGCCGCGCGGTGAGCGCCTCGTCCAGGTCGGCCTCCAGGCCGTTGCGCTCCCCGTCGATGATCCGGCGCTGGAGCCGCTCGTCCAGCGGGAGCGCGGCCAGCTCCTCCGCCTTGGACGCCTTCACCGAGGCCGAGGAGACGCCCTCGAACAGCTCCAGCAGGCGCTGCAGCGGGTCGTAGCCGTCCCGGCGGCGGTCGTAGACCAGGTCGAGGGCGGCCTCGCGCTGGTCCTCGGGGATCCGGGAGATCGGCAGGATCTTCGACGCGTGGACGATCGCCGAGTCCAGGCCGGCCTCGACGCACTCGTGCAGGAAGACCGAGTTGAGGACGACGCGGGCGGCCGGGTTGAGGCCGAAGGAGATGTTGGACAGGCCGAGGGTGGTCTGCACGTCCGGGCGGCGGCGCTTGAGCTCGCGGATCGCCCCGATCGTCTCGATGCCGTCCCGCCGGGACTCCTCCTGCCCGGTGGCCAGGGTGAAGGTGAGGCAGTCGACCAGGATCGAGCCCTCGTCGATGCCGTAGTCCGCGGTGAGCTCGGCGATCAGCCGCTCGGCGATCTCGACCTTCTTGTCCGCGGTGCGGGCCTGGCCCTCCTCGTCGATGGTCAGCGCGATCAGGCCGGCGCCGTGCTCGCGGGCCAGCGAGGCGATCCTGCCGAAGCGCGAGTCGGGGGCGTTGCCGTCCTCGTAGTTGACCGAGTTGAGCACCGCGCGGCCGCCGAGCGCCTCCAGGCCGGCCTGCAGCACGGGCGGCTCGGTGGAGTCCAGGACGATCGGCAGGGTCGAGGCGGTCGCCAGGCGGCCGGCGATCTCCTTCATGTCGGCGACACCGTCGCGGCCGACGTAGTCGACGCACAGGTCCAGCAGGTGGGAGCCGTCCCGGATCTGGTCGCGGGCGATCTCCACGCAGGCCTGCCAGTCGCCGGCCAGCATCGACTCGCGGAACTTCTTCGAGCCGTTGGCGTTGGTGCGCTCGCCGATCGCGAGGTACGAGGTGTCCTGGCGGAACGGCACCGCCTGGTACAGCGACGCCGCCGACGGATCCGGCTGCGGCGTGCGCGGGGCGATCGCGCGGCCCTGGACGCGCTCGACCACCGCGCGCAGGTGCTCCGGCGTGGTGCCGCAGCAGCCGCCCACCAGCGACAGCCCGTACTCGCGGGTGAACACGTCGTGCGCCTCGGCCAGTTCGGCCGGGGACAGCGGGTAGTGGGCGCCGTCCTTGCCGAGCACCGGCAGGCCCGCGTTCGGCATGCAGGACAGGCCGATCCGGGCGTTCTTGGCCAGGTAGCGCAGGTGCTCGCTCATCTCGGCCGGGCCGGTGGCGCAGTTGAGGCCGATGTAGTCGACGCCGAGCGGCTCCAGCGCGGTGAGCGCGGCGCCGATCTCCGAGCCGAGCAGCATCGTGCCGGTGGTCTCCACCGTCACCTGCACCAGCACCGGGAGGTCCAGGCCGGCCGCGGCGAGGGCGCGCTTGGAGCCGAGGATCGCGGCCTTGGTCTGCAGGAGGTCCTGGCTGGTCTCGACCAGCAGGGCGTCGGCGCCGCCGGCGATCAGGCCGGCCGCGTTCTCCTGGAAGCCGTCGCGCAGGGCCTCGTACGGGGCGTGGCCGAGGGTGGGCAGCTTGGTACCGGGCCCGATCGAGCCGAGCACCCAGCGGGTGCGGCCGTCGGCGGCGGTGTGCGCGTCGGCGACCTCGCGGGCGATCCGGGCGCCGGCCTCGGACAGCTCGAAGATGCGCTCGGGGATGTCGTACTCGCCGAGCGCGGCGAAGTTGGCACCGAAGGTGTTGGTCTCCACGCAGTCCACGCCCACCGCGAAGTAGGCCTCGTGGACGGACCGGACGATGTCGGGGCGGGTGAGGTTCAGGACCTCGTTGCAGCCCTCCAGGTCCTGGAAGTCCTCCATGGTCGGGTCCTGGGCCTGGAGCATGGTGCCCATCGCCCCGTCGGCGACCACCACCCGGGTGGCGAGGGCCTCGCGCAACGCGTTCGCGCGGCTCTGCTGAGTGATGGACGGTTCGGCTGCAGTGGCCATGGGGCTTCTCCCTGGTGCGACGGCTGTCGGCTTTGCGCTCCCGCTTGGTCGGGCGCGCACGTGGCCAGGGTATCCGTCCCACGGCCCGGCGCGACTGTGCATTTCGTATCCTGAACGCTCGGCCGCAAGGGGGGAGCAATCGGTTGGGGCGCGCACGAACGTCCGCGGGACGGATGGGCCGGGCACTGACGGTGCCGTTCAGCGCATTCGGGGCCCGCTGGCGGGGCTGGTCGTGGTGGCGCAGGGCGCTGGTCGCACTCGCCGTGGCCGCGGCCGTTCCGGTGGCCACGATCGGGGGACTGCTCGTCGCGCTGCGCCTGCACGACGTCGGCCGGCTCTCGCCCGACGCCCGCACCCGCGGCCGGGACGCCGTCTGGCTCGGCCACGCCTGGGTGGACGGCCGCAAGACCGACGCCGACGTCGCGGCGCTCGCCCGGCAGCTCGACGGCACCGGCATCCGCGACCTGTACGTCCACACCGGCCCGCTGGAGCACGACGGCTCGCTGCCGCCGACCGTCCACCCGCGCGCGCAGTGGTTCGTCGAGGCGGTGCACCGGGAACTGCCGAAGATCCGGGTGCAGGGCTGGCTGGGTGACGAGGTCAAGCCCGAGAAGGACGCCCTCGACCTGGAGGACGCGGCCACCCGGGACCGGGTCACCGCCTCCGCCCGGCAGGTGCTGGACCTCGGCTTCGACGGGGTGCACTTCGACATGGAGCCGATCCGCCCCGGCTCGGCCGGCTGGCTCGCCCTCCTCGACCAGGTCCGGGCGGTGACCGCCGGGCGCGGCGCCAAGCTCTCCGTCGCCGCCCCGCAGATCGACCCCCTGCCCGGCCTGCACACCGCGGGGATCGCCCTCAGCGGGCACGGCAAGTGGTGGGACCAGGCCTACTTCACCGCGACCGCCCGCCGGGTCGACCAGATCGCGGTGATGACGTACGACACCAGCATGCAGACCGAGCCGCTGTTCGGCGGCTACGTCGCCCTGCAGACCGAACTGGCCCTGGAGGCCACGCCGAAGGACGTCGACCTGCTGATGGGCCTGCCGTTCTACTGGGACGACACCTGGGCGCACCGGGGCGGCGCCGAGACGGTCGACGCGGCCGTGCGCGGCGTCCGGCTGGGCCTCGCCCGCGAGGACCTGCACCGCCCGGCCTTCGGCGTCGCGCTGTACGTGGACTTCGCGGCGACGCCCGAGGACTGGGCGCAGTACCGGCGGGGCTGGGTCGGGTAGCTGCGCCCCGGGCTCAGGCCATGCGATGGGCGAGGGCGCCGAGGTAGCGGTGGACGGTCACGTCCTCGCCGGTCACGTAGTGGGAGACCGCGCGGTACAGCGGCTTGCGGACCTCGCCGCGCTCGGTGACGGTCAGCAGGCAGCCCCGGCCCGCCGGCGTCAGGACGTACGTCCAGGTGCCGCCGTACGGCAGGTCCGGGTCGGCGATGCCGGTCACCAGGCGGTGCGGGGCCTCGCTGGCGACCACCTCGTACGTGGTGTGCCCGTGCCGGTCGTACTCGCGCCAGCGCTCCCGGCCGCCGGCCGCCGCGGGCAGCCGCTCGACGTGGGTCAGGTCGGGGCGCCAGGCGGGGTAGAGGTCGATGTCGGTCAGCACGTCCCAGACCGCGCCGGGCGGCTGGGAGAGTTCCAGTCCGCCCTCGGTGACGTGCTCCACCGGGAGCCGGCGGCCCGCGCGGTCCGCCGCCACCACCGCGGTGCCGGCGGCCACCGCCGCCACGCCCGCGCCGATCCACAGCCATCGGTTCATCGGTCCGGCTCCTCACGCCCGCCGCCCGGCCCCGTTGTCCATCATCGCGCCGCCCCGCCCGGCGGGCACGCCACGACGCCGGGTAGTCGATCGACTACGATCCGTGCCCGATGGGCCGAGGCGGACCGCGCCCGGCCCGCCCGGACCCCGGAGAACCGCCGTGCCGCTCCCCCGCCCGGTCGCCGCCCTGGCCGCCGTCCCCCTGCTCTGCGCCGCCCTCGCCGCCCCGGCCGCGGCCGACCCGGCCCCCAGGTACGCCGCGCTCGGCGACTCCTACGCGGCCGGGGTCGCGGCCGGCTCCTACGACCCCGCCAGCGGCGACTGCCACCGCAGCGGCCGCGGCTACCCCGCCCTGTGGGCCGCGGCGCACGGCGCCGCCCTCACCGACGCCGCGTGCAGCGCCGCCGGGGCCGACGACGTCCGCCGCGACCAGCTGCCGAAGGTCGCCGCGGACACCACCGTGGTCACCCTCACCGTGGGCGGCAACGACCTCGGCTTCACCTCGGCGGCCGTCGACTGCCTCCAGCCGCTCACCACCGACGCCCGCTGCGAGCGCACCCTCGACACCGCCGCGCACCACCTGGACGACGACCTGCCCGGCCGCCTCGACGCGCTCTACTCGGCGGTCCGCGCCGCCGCCCCGGCCGCCCGGGTCGTCGTCACCGGCTACCCCCGGCTGCTCCAGACCGGCACCACCTGCCTGCTCGCCACCGAGTCCAGGCGGCAGCGGTTCAACGCCCTCACCGACCGCCTGGACGAGCTGATCCGCCGTCAGTCCGAGGCCCACGGGTTCGCCTTCGCGGACGTCCGGCCGGCCTTCGACGGGCACGGCACGTGCGGCGGCGGCAAGGAGGAGTGGATCAACGGCATCGTGGTCTCCCACCTGTGGGAGTCCTTCCACCCCACCGCCGACGGCCAGGCCCGCGGCTACCTGCCCACCGTCGCCGCGCTCCTGTGACCGGACCTGCGGATAACCGCTGGATCATGGCGGCCCGGTCCCCCAGACTGTCCCGGTGCCCCGGCCGTGACGCGCATCAAAGCCCGTAGGCTGGGCAGGTAGGGACCGTGGAGCGAGGAGTTCCATGGGCGATGAGGAGTTCGGAGGGAGACGCCGGGTGATCGAGCTGGAAGATGTCCCCGAGTTGATCGACCCGGTGATGGTCTGCGCCTTCGAAGGCTGGAACGACGCGGGCGACGCCGCCTCCGCGGCCCTGGCGCACCTGGACGAGACCTGGGGCGGCAAGGTGTTCGCGGCCCTGGACGCGGAGGACTACTACGACTTCCAGGTCAACCGTCCCACGGTCTGGATGGACGGCGGCATCCGCCGGATCACCTGGCCCACCACCCGGCTCTCGGTGATCCGGGTGACGGAGCCCAAGACCCGGGACGTCGTCCTGGTGCGCGGCATCGAGCCGAGCATGCGCTGGCGCTCGTTCTGCAACGAGCTGCTGGGCTTCGCGCACGAGCTGGGCGTCGAGCTGGTGGTGATCCTGGGCGCGCTGCTCGGCGACACCCCGCACAGCCGCCCGGTGCCGGTCAGCGCCGTCACCTCCGACCCCGATCTGGCCCGTCGGCTGGACCTGGAGGAGAGCCGGTACGAGGGGCCGACCGGGATCGTCGGGGTGCTGCAGGAGGCCTGCACGCACGCCGGGGTGCCGGCCGTGACGCTGTGGGCGGCGGTGCCGCACTACGTCGCGCAGCCGCCCAACCCCAAGGCGACCCTGGCCCTGATCAACAAGCTGGAGGACCTGCTCGACCTGCGGATCCCGCCGGGCGAGCTCGGCGAGGACGCCCGGGCCTGGCAGCTGGGCGTCGACCAGCTGGCCGCCGAGGACAGCGAGGTGGCCGAGTACGTCCAGCAGCTGGAGGAGGCGCAGGACACCGCGGAGCTGCCGGAGGCCTCCGGCGACGCGATCGCCCGCGAGTTCGAGCGCTACCTGCGCCGCCGGGAGAACGTCGGTCCGACCGGCGAGAAGCCGGTGGCCGGGCACGCCACCGCGGAGCGGCCGGCCGAGCCGGAGGCGCCCGGGACCACCCGGGAGGCGCCGGAGGGCTCCGCGGACGACGAGTAGGACGGAACGGCCGAAGGGGCGTCAGGACGATCGGTCCTGGCGCCCCTTCGGCGTATGACGGTCCTACAGGACCCGACGGTGCTACAGCGCGACGCCGAGCAGGGCGTCGACGGTACGGGTGACCAGGCCGGGGGCGCCGATGTCGGTGCCGCCGTCGGTCTCCTGGAGCACCGCCCAGCGGTCGACGGCGGCCAGCGCGGCCGGCGCGTCGAGGTCGTCCGCGAGCGCGGCGCGGACCTCGGCGAGCAGCGCCTCGGCGGCCGGGCCGTCCGGCCGGGAGACCGCCGCGCGCCAGCGGGCGAGGCGCTCGACGGCCTCGTCCAGAACGGCCTTGGTCCACTCCCAGTCCTCGCGGTAGTGGTGCGAGAGCAGGGCCAGGCGGATCGCCGCCGGGTCGACGCCCTCGCGGCGCAGCGCCGAGACGAAGACCAGGTTGCCCCGGGACTTGGACATCTTCTTGCCGTCCAGCGCGACCATGCCGGCGTGCACGTACGCCTTCGCGTACGGGTGGGCGCCGGTGGCGACCTGGGCGTGCGAGGCGCCCATCTCGTGGTGCGGGAAGGACAGGTCGCTGCCGCCGCCCTGGACGTCGAAGGACATGCCGAGGTACTGCAGCGCGATCGCGACGCACTCGATGTGCCAGCCGGGGCGGCCGTGGCCGAGCTCGGTGTCCCAGGCGGGCTCGCCGGGGCGGGCGGCCAGCCAGAGCAGCGCGTCGAGCGGGTTGCGCTTGCCGGGGCGGTCCGGGTCGCCGCCGCGCTCGGCGAAGACCGGGCGCATGGCCTCGCGGGTCAGGCCGGAGACCTCGCCGAAGTGCGGGTCGGAGTCGACCGAGAAGTAGATGTCGCCGTCGACCTCGTAGGCGGCGCCACTGGCCAGCAGCTTCTGGACGATCGGCACGATCCACGGGATGGACTCGACGGCGCCGATGTAGTGGGCCGGCGGGAGCAGCCGCAGCGCGGTCATGTCCTCGCGGAACAGCGCCGTCTCGCGCTCGGCCAGGGCCGTCCAGTCCTGCCCGGTGGCGACGGCGCGCTCCAGCAGCGGGTCGTCGACGTCGGTGACGTTCTGGATGTACAGGACGTCGTGACCGGCGTCCTTCCACACCCGCTGCACCAGGTCGAAGGCGTTGTAGGTGGCGGCGTGGCCCATGTGGGTCGCGTCGTAGGGGGTGATGCCGCAGACGTAGATCCGGGCGGTGCCGTCCTGCGGCACGACCTCGCGGACCGTGCCCGCTGCAGTGTCGAAGATGTGGAGGGGGAGCCCCTGACCAGGCAGGGCGGGAACCTCGGAGGCGGGCCAGGCATGCATGGGAACGACTTTAACCTTGCGAACATTTGAAAGCCTAACCAATGCACGAGAATGCACAAGATCGACTGGATTCGCTTGGTGCCGTGGCCTGAGCACTCCTTGACCGGTGCGGTCCGGATTCCGGCGGTTTCCGTGTGCGACGGTCCGCCCACGCACCGACGACCGCACGGCTGAGCGCCCGGCCGGCCCTGCCGCCGACCGGGCGCCCGGCCCTCGGGTGTGCGCGGCCGGAGCCGGCGGGGCCTGTCTTCACACCCCCGTCGTCCGCCCGGCAGGCGGGGGTGTGAAGACAGGCCCTAGGACCGCTGCCAGAGGGCCGGTACGTTCGGCGGCTCCCAGCCGGCCATGGCGGTGTGCGCCTGGAGGCAGACGTAGGAGGCGCCGGAGTAGGTGACGCGGTCGCCCGCGGCGTAGGTCCGGCCCGGGGACCAGCTGCCGCCGGGCGGCGGGGTGGGCGTGCCGGTCGGGGTCCCGGTGGGGGTCGGCGTCGGGGTCGGCGTCGGGCTCGGGCTGCCGGGGGTCTGCGGGACGTCCAGGACGAAGTCGTACGAGCCCTCCTCGCCGGGGCCGGACTGGCGGACGTTCATCAGCAGCCGGGCGTCGAAGATGGTGTCGGTGTTGTTGCGGGGCTCGCCGGGGAAGTAGAGCTGGGTGGTGAGCACCGGCCGGCCGGGGGCCTGGAGCTTGACGTGCAGGTGCCGGGTGCGGCCGGGATAGAGGCCGGGGACGATCGTGGTGAGCCTGAACGCGCCCTGGGCGTCGGTGAACTGGTGGCCGCGGAAGGTGTAGCCGGCGTTGTCGTAGGCGCCGCCGTCGTCGGCCTGCCAGAAGTCCAGCAGCACGCCGGAGATCGGCAGGCAGGCCCGGCCGAAGACGTAGCCGCTGACGGTCAGCGGGGTGCCGGGCCCGTCCGCGGACAGGTCGGCGCGCAGCGGGGAGTCGGGTTTGAAGTAGGGGCCCTCGGTCTGCTCGATGGTGGGCTCGTCGCCGTCGTGGCAGGCCGGGGTGGGGGTCAGGGCGCGGCCGCTGCCGGCCTGTTCGCGGGCGAGCGCGACGCCGCCGCCGAACAGCAGCGGGGCGGCGCCGAGCGCCGCGGCGGCCTTCAGGACGGTCTTGCGGCTGATCCTGCCGTCGGGGGTGGGCATGTGCCTGCTCCTTCGGGGGGCACGGATGACGGAAGCGGGGGGTGGCCCTTGTCGTGGTGGGGGCATGACAAGGGCCGGACCGGTCGGCCGTCCGCGCGCGCCGGCGCGGCCACCGGTGGCCACCGGCAAACCTACGGGCCGTCCGGGCGCGCCGCGATGGACGCGATCCTGGGATCGTGGTGATTTCCGCCGACCCCGGCCCGGAACTCCCCCGGCGTCATGCCGGTCTCCCGCCGGAAGAAGCGGCAGAAGTAGGCCGGATCGGCGAACCCGGCCTCTTGGGCTACCTGACGGACCGTCAAAGTCGTGCAGGCGAGCAGGCGTTTGGCCTCCAGGGTCTGCTGGCGGCGGATCAGCCCGCCCGGTGTCCGGCCGGTGGCCTGTTTGACGAGCGTCTGCAAGTGGCCCGGGGAAACGCCGAGTTCCTGTGCGCTGGAGGCCACCGAGTGCCGCACCCCGCCGGGCCGGGCGATCAACCGGGTGAAGGCGGCGGCCAGTTCACCCGGGCGGCCCGAGATCGCCCCCGGCTCGCCCGGGGAGGCGGCGCGCAGGGCGCGGACGATCAGGATGTGCAGACTGGCCTGCAGCACACCCTGGAATCCGGGCGGCGTGGTCAGGAACTCGTGCTCCATGTCGGCGAGCAGAGCGCCCACCGGGTCTGCCTGGTCGCCGAGGTCGAGGCCCGGCCGGGTGGCCAGGGCGCGCAGGGCGGCGAGGTCGCGCGGCCGGCCGAGCAGGAAGTCCTCGTTGAACAGGACGACCCGGCCCGCGAGTTCGTCCGCGTCCGCCCAGTAGTGCACCTGGCCGGGCGCGATCACGCACAACTGCGGTGGCGCCAGCGGCCGGTGAACCAGGTCCAGGACGTGCGCGCCGCGCCCGCCGGTGACGTGCACGATCTCGTAGAAGGAGTGCCGGTGGGGGAAGCCGGCCCGGGAGAGCGGGCCGATCGTGTCGAACGTGCCGATGGCGAACGGGAGCAGGTGCGGCAGCGGGACCTGGAGGCGGTGCAGCGGCAGGTCCGACGTGGCACGGGGAGTGGGGGTGGTCCGTCGTGCGTCCATCGGAGCAGTGTGCTCCGGCCCGCCTGACAGGTCCATACCACCGATTCAGCCGAAGGACACGCCCTACACCGGCGGCCAGGGGATCGCGGGCCAGTCCTCGGACGGCAGCGGGTGCAGCCCCGTCCCGCGCAGCCCGTCCACCCGGGCGCGCGTCGCGGCCAGTTCGGCGGCCGTCAGGTGCGGGGCCAGGCGCGCACCGAGCTCGCCGTCCAGCTCCCCGGCCAGCCGGGCCAGCATCTCCAGCGCCTCGGCCGACAGCGGATCCCCGGCCCAGCCCCACAGCAGCGTGCGCAGCTTGCCCTCGGTGTTGAAGGTGACGCCGTGGTCGATGCCGTAGACCCGGCCGTCGGCCGCCGGGATCAGGTGACCGCCCTTGCGGTCGGCGTTGTTGAGGACCGCGTCCAGCACCGCGAGCCGGCGCAGCCGGTCGTCGTCGTGGTGGACCAGCAGCGCGGTGCGCCCGCCGCCGACCTCCGCCCGGACGATCGGCAGCCAGCCCGGCTCCGGGCCGGACGGGTCCTGGAGGGCCAGCAGCGGGTCGGCCTCCGGATCCGGCTCGACCCACAGCTGCACCATGCCGGGCCCGTGCGGTCCGTCGCGCAGCACCGTCGGCGGGACCAGCGCCCAGCCGGTGGCGGCGGACAGCTCGTACGCGGCGACCTCGCGGCCCGCGAGCGTGCCGTCCGGGAAGTCCCACAGCGGGCGCTCGCCGGCCACCGGCTTGTAGACCGCCTGAGCACTCAGCGAGCCGAGCGCGACGGTGCAGTAGAGGGCCGCATTGGAGGCCTCGGTGAGGCGGCCGTGCACCGTCAGCCCGCCCTCGCGCAACAGCGCCAGGGCGGTGGGCACGTCGGCGGCGAGGGCCGCGGCCGCGGCCGGGTCCGCCTGGGGCGGGGTCTCGGTGTTCAGCGCCGGTAGCCGTTCGCGCGCGGGCACAGGTGGCCCTCCGGGTCGAGCGGCAGGTTGCAGAACGGGCAGGGCTTGCGGCCGGCCGCGACGAGGTCCAGCGCGCGCTTGGCGAACACCCGGGCCATCGCGCCGGACAGCCGCACGCGCAGCATGTCCGGGCCGTCGTCGTCGTCCTCGAACACCGCCTCGGCGGCCTCCTCGTCCTCCTCCTCGACCAGCGCCTGCGCCTCGACCACGAGGCAGCCGTCCACGCTGTCCCAGGCCAGGGCCATCGTGCCGACCCGGAACTCCTGCTCCAGCGGCAGGTCCAGCGGCGCGGTGTCGAGCAGGTCCTGCGGGGCGGCGGCCGGGATGGCGGGGTCCCCGCCGCTGCGCCGCAGCGCCTCGTCCAGGACCTCCTCGATCCGCTCGGCGAGCGCGGCGACCTGGGTCTTCTCCAGCAGCACGCTGGTGATCCGGCCCCGCGCGCTGGCCTGCAGGTAGAACGCCCGGGCGCCGGGCTGGCCGACGGTGCCGGCCACGAACCGTTCGGGCTGGTCGTAGAAGAAGACCTGACGGGGCACGCTCTCGCTCCGGATCGTGTCGCTCTGATGCGGATCCGCCGGGGGGATCGCGCGGGATCGTTGGACTCGTTAGTCACCCTACGACCTCCGGGCCCCGCCGGGGGAGCCGAGCCGGAGGCCAGGGCCGGGATGGCACCTGGTGGGTCAGGCGGTGCCGCCGACCACGGCGTCACCGGCCGGCGCGGCCGGCGCCGCGCCGTGCCGGGGCGCGAGCGAGGCCAGGTCACCGGTGTCGCCCATTCTCAGCACGAAGGGGCGCTGCGGCGTGTAGCGGATCACGGTGACCGAGCACGGCTCGACGCTGATCCGCTGGAAGTGGTCCAGGTGCAGGCCGAGCGCGTCGGCGACGACCGCCTTGATGACGTCGCCGTGCGAACAGGCCAGCCAGACCGCGTCGTCGCCGTGCTCGGCGGCGATCTTCCCGTTCCACTCGCGCACCGCGTCCACCGTGCGGTGGCTCAGCTCGCGCAGCGACTCACCGCCGGGGAACGCCGCGGCGGCGGCGTGGTCCTGGACGGTGCGCCACAGCGGCTCCTTGGCCAGCTCGGCCAGCGGGCGACCGGTCCACTCGCCGTAGTGGCACTCGCCGAGCCGCTCGTCGACGGCGGGACCGCCCAGCTCGGGCCG
This sequence comes from Kitasatospora sp. NPDC059722, assembly GCF_042733235.1. Classification (NCBI taxonomy): domain Bacteria; kingdom Bacillati; phylum Actinomycetota; class Actinomycetes; order Kitasatosporales; family Streptomycetaceae; genus Kitasatospora; species Kitasatospora sp. NPDC059722. The sequence goes on along the minus strand of NZ_JBHWGD010000034.1, from coordinate 9,130 downwards.
GGCGGCGAGCAGCGGCTCCAGGGTCTGCCGGCAGCGCTCCAGCGGGCTGCTGACGACCTGCGCCAGCGGGATGCCGGCGAGCCGGTCCGCGAGCGCGGCGGCCTGCGCGCGCCCGGTGTCGTCGAGGTCCACCCCGGGCGTCCAACCGGCCAGGATCCCGGCGGTGTTCGCGGTGGAGCGGCCGTGGCGGACGAGCAGCAGGGTCGGCATGGGGCCTAGCCTACGGCCTCCGCGCGGGGGCGCGGGCGGCGGGCGGCTCTCCGTGGCGGGCTCGGTCCGGGGCGGGCCGGGGCCCCCGGGCCACAATGGCCCGCATGATCGTCCACTGCGCCATCTACCGCGACGGCCGTCTGGTCGAGGAGCTGCCCGGCCCGGCGGGCACCCGCGGAGCCGCCGCGGCCGCCGGGCCCGGCGGCTTCGTCTGGATAGGCCTCTTCGAGCCGACCGCCGAGGAACTCGGCCGGGTCAGCGCGGAGTTCGGGCTGCACCCGCTGGCCGTCGAGGACGCCGCGAGCGCCCACCAGCGGCCCAAGGTCGAGGCCTACCAGGGCTCGCTGTTCGTCGTGCTCAAGTCCCTCGGCTACCACCCGGACGCCCGCGAGGTGACCACCGGCGAGGTGATGGTCTTCGTCGGCGCCGACTTCGTGCTGACCGTCCGGCACGGCGGGGACAGCCCGCCCGGCGGCCTGCGGCAAGCGCTGGAGCACCGGCCCGACCTCGTCACGTACGGCCCGAGTTCGGTGCTGCACTCCGTCTGCGACACCGTCGTCGACAGCTACGTGGACGTCGCCGCCGCGCTCCAGAACGACCTGGACGAGCTGGAGGCGGAGATCTTCGCCCCCGGCCGCACCGGCAGCGACGCGGCCGGGCGGATCTACGGCGCCAAGCGGCAGGTGATGACCGTCCGCCGGGCCACCGGTCCGCTGCTGGAGCCGATGTCGCGCCTGGAGCGCGGCGCCGCCTTCGTGCGCCCCGAGGCGGCGCCCTACCTGCGGGACGTCGCCGACCACCTGGCCCGGGTGAACGACCAGGTGGACGGCATGGACCGGCTGCTGTCCGACATCCTCGCCGCCAACCTGGCGCAGGTCAGCGTGCAGCAGAACGACGACATGCGGAAGATCTCCGCCTGGGCGGCGCTCGCCGCGGTGCCGACGATGATCGCCGGCGTCTACGGCATGAACTTCGACGACATGCCCGAACTGCACCAGCCCTGGGGGTACCCGGCGGTCCTCGGGCTGATGGCGGTCGTCTGCGTGGTGCTGCACCGGGTGTTCAAGCGGCACGACTGGCTGTAGGAGCCGCTTGGCGCCAGGACACTCCTAGGCGAGGCCGGCGCGCTCCAGGGCCTCGACTCCCGTGCGCAGCGCCTGGATCCGCTCGTCGAGGCCGAAGCCGCCGGGGGCCAGGGTGAGCGTGGTGACGCCCGCCTCGGCGTAGGCCTGCATGCGGTCGGCGATGCGGGCGGTGTCGCCGATCAGCGCGGTGGCGTCGATCAGGTCGTGCGGGACGGCCGCGGCGGCGCCCGCGTAGTCCTTGGCCAGGTACTTCTCCTGGACCTCGTCGGCGGCCTGCTCGTAACCCATGCGCCGGGCGAGCTGGTTGTAGAAGTTCTTCTCCTTGCTGCCCATGCCGCCGATGTACAGCGCCGCGTAGGAGCGCAGCGAGTCGACGCCGGCCTTGATGTCCTCGCCGACCACGATGTTCACCGTCGGGCAGAGGTCGAAGCCGTCGAGCGTCAGCCCGCTCTTCTCGCGGCCGGCCCGCAGCGCGTCGAGGGAGAGCCCGGCGTGCTCGGGCGAGAAGAAGATGCCGAGCCAGCCGTCGGCGATCTCGCCGGTCAGCTCCAGGTTCTTCGGGCCGATCGCGGCGATGTACAGCGGGATGTGCTCGCGCACCGGGTGGACGGTCAGCTTGATCGGCTTGCCGGGGCCGCCGGGCAGCGGCAGCGTCCAGTGCTGCCCCTCGTGCACCAGGCGCTCGCGGGACATCGCCTTGCGGATGATCTCCACGTACTCCCGGGTGCGGGCGAGCGGCTTGTCGAACTTCACGCCGTACCAGCCCTCGGAGACCTGCGGGCCCGAGACGCCGAGGCCGAGCCGGAACCGGCCGCCGGACAGCGTGTCCAGGGTCGCGGCGGTCATCGCGGTCATGGCCGGGGTGCGGGCCGGGATCTGGAAGATGGCCGAACCGACGTCGATCCGCTCGGTCCTCGCCGCGACGAAGCTGAGCACGGTCGCCGCGTCCGAGCCGTACGCCTCGGCCGCCCAGCACACCGAGTAGCCCAGCCGGTCCGCCTCCTGGGCCACGGCGATGTTGTCGGCGTCCATGCCGAGTCCCCAGTAGCCGAGGTTGATGCCGAGTCGCATGTGCCGAACCTTCCAGTCGGGTGGGCTTGGTGGTGAGGGTAACCGGGTGCCCCGCGGTGATGCTACTGGTCGGTAGCGGCGGATCCGGCCACCGCGCCGCAGGCCGCCCGGCGTTGATCGTCCTGCGGGTCTGCGCACCTGTCCGTGCACCGGCCGCTACGCTCAGCCGACGTGGGGAGTCCCGTTCCCACCTGCGCGTTCACAGGGCCATCGGGGGCGCCCCGGGCCCGCCGAGTGGAGGGCCCGTCGGATGGAACATCGTCACCTCGGCCGTACCGGCCTTCAGGTCTCCCGGCTCGGCCTCGGCACCATGACCTGGGGCCGCGACACCGACGAGCACGAGGCCGGCGAGCAGCTCAAGGAGTTCGTCGACGCCGGCGGCAACCTGGTCGACACCGCCGACGTGTACGCCGACGGCGGCGCCGAGTACCTCCTCTCCCGCCTCACCGACAGCCTCGTCCCCCGCTCCGAACTCGTCATCGCCACCAAGGCCGGCAGCGTCCCGGAGTCCCGCCGCCGCTTCGACTGCTCGCGCGGCCACCTCCTCGCCGCCCTCGACGCCTCGCTGCGCCGGCTCGGCACCGACTACGTCGACCTGTGGCAGGTGCACGCGTTCGACCCCGGCACGCCCGCCGAGGAGACGCTCAGCGCCCTCGACATCGCCGTCAACTCCGGGCGCGCCCGGTACGCCGGGGTCTGCGACTACAGCGGCTGGCAGCTCGCCAGGGCCGCCACCTGGCAGAGCGCGCACCACGGACGGACCCCGCTCGCCGGGGCGCAGCTGGAGTACTCGCTCCTCCAGCGCGGCATCGAGCGCGAGGCGCTGCCCGCCGCCCTGGACGCCGGTGTAGGGCTGCTCGCCTCGTCGCCGCTCGGCCGCGGGGTGCTCACCGGCAAGTACCGGCACGGCGTCCCGCAGGACTCGCGCGGCGCCTCGCCCTACCTGACCGGCTTCGTCCAGCCCTACCTCGGGGAGCGCTCGCGGCGGATCGTCGACGCCGTCGCGACCGCCGCGGACGGGCTCGCCAGCAGCCCGCTCGCGGTCGCCCTCGCATGGGTGCGGGACCGGCCCGGGGTGGCGAGCGCGCTGGTCGGGGCGCGGACGGCGGCACAGCTGCAGGCGGCGCTGTCGGTGGAGGCGCTTACGCTTCCGGGTGAGATCCGCGGCGCGCTGGACGACATCTCGTCCCCGGTGCACCGCTACCCGGACCAGGGGTGGACCGAGCTCTGACCCCTGTCGAGCAACACACGCAGTGGAGTGACCTTTGGAGCGGACGATGAGTGACACGGAGAACGGCGCTCCGGAGGCCGGCTCGGCGGGTCCGGTGAGTCCGGCGGGTCCGGTGAGTCCGGCGGGTCCGGTGAGTCCGGCGGGTCCGGCGGGTCCGGCGGGTCCGGCCGACAAGGCCGCGGCGATCGCCGAGCTGGCGCAGCGGATCCGCAGCGTCGGGCCGCAGGCGGCGGCGCCCGCTTCGGCGGGCGCTCCGGCAGGTGCTCCGGCAGGTGCTCCGGCGGGTGGTTCCGCCGCCGTGCCGCAGCCTGCCGCGGGCTCCGGCCCGGCTGCCCCGTCGGCCGCCGCCGCGTCGTCCGCGCGCGCCGACGGCGGAGAGCAACCGGCCGACGCCCTGCGCGCCACCGCCGAGGTCCTCACCGCGGGCGGCGCCCCCGCCGAGCTCGCGGCCGCCGCCGTCGCCGAGTTCGGCGACGCCGCCGCCGAGCGGCTGCGGGCGGACCCGTGGGCCGTGCTCGGCCTGCCCGGCGTCCGCCCGGAGCACGCGGACCGCTTCGCCCGCGCGCTGCTCGGCCCCGACGCCGAAGCGGGCGACGCCCGGCGCGCCCAGGCCCTCGTGCTGTGGCTGCTGGAACAGGCCGTGCTGCGCGGGCACTCCGCCCTGGAGCTCGCCGAGGTCGCGGCCGGGCTCGAACGCCTCCGCATGCCGGAGCCGGCCGCCGCGATCCAGGCCGCCGTCGAGGACGGGCGGGTGCTGCCCTTCCAGGAGGAGGTGACCGGGCCCGAGGCGCACGGATCGGGCGACGAGGACGCCGAGCCGCCGACCCGGACGCTGCTCGCGCTGGAGCGGCTGGCGATGGCGGAGGACAGCCTCGCGGAGGGGCTGCTCCAGCTGATGGCCACGTTCGTGCCGGGCGAGGACCCCGAGGAGGTCGAGGACGTCACTGAGGAGGCCGAGGACATCGCTGAGGCGGCCGCGGACGTCGCCGAGGCGGCGGAGGAGGAGGGCGGCTCGGAGGACGAGGCTGCCGCTTCCGAGACCGACGCGCCCCATGACGAGGGCGCTCAGGACGCCGCCGCGCCCGCTGAGCCCGCCGAGGCCCCCGCGCCCGCCCCCGGCCCGACGGCGTGGGCCGCCGCCGCCGAGGCCGCGCCGTCCTCGTCCGCGACGGCGCTCGTCCGGGCCGTCGCCGACAGCGCCCTCGTCCTGCACACCGGCGGCGACGCCGCCCGTGCCGAACCGGCCGCGCTGCTCACCATCGCCGCCGGCCTCGGGCTGCGCGCCTGGGCCGCCACCTGGACCGACCAGGGCCGCGCCGCCTTCGCCGCCCTCGCCGGGCCCGACGCCCGGGTCGTCACGCTCGCCGAGCTGCTCTCCGGCACGGGCGGCCCCGGCCGCTCGTCCGACGGCACGCTCGCCCTGGACCTCCTGGTCGTCCTCGACGCCCCGCTGCTGGACGTCGAACTCGCCGCCACCGTCCTGGAGTCGCTCGCCGACGGCACCCGGCTGGTGCTCAGCGGCGACCCCGGCCAGCTCTGGTCGGCCGGCCCCGGGCGGTTCTTCGCCGACCTGCTGGCCGCCAAGGTCTGTCCGGCGGTCGCCTCCCGCACCCCGGACTTCGGCCCGATCGGCGAGCTGGTCTCGGGCATCGGCATCGGCGAGCTGCAGCCGGTCGAGGCGCCGGACAAGGAGGTGGTCATCCTGACCGCCAGGGACGGCGCCGAGGCGGTCCACCGCGCCGTCCAGCTGCTCACCGACTCGATCCCGCGCGCCCTCGGCATCCCGGCCGAGGAGGTCGTCCTGCTCACCCCCGGCCACGGCGGCCCGGGCGGCACGCGGGCGCTCAACGCCGCCGCCAAGGCCCGGCTCAACCCCGGCCCCGGCCGGTTCGGCGGCTTCGACCCGGGCGACCGGGTGGTCGAGTCGCCCGCTCCGGGCATCACCCGCCCGGCCCGGGTGCTCGACGGCGACGCCGCCGGGCTGCACCTGGAGTACGCGGACGGCACCCGCCGGACGGTTCCGCCCGCGGACGCGGCACGGCTGCGGCACGGCTGGGCGCTCACCGTCCACCAGGCGCTCGGCCGACGCTGGCCCGGCGCGGTGGTCGTGCTGCCGGAGGACGCCGGCCCGGCGCTGACCCGGCAGTGGGTCTACACCGCCTTCGGGCGCGGCGAGCGCCACCTGTCCGTGGTGCACGCGGCGGGCCCGGCGCTCGCCCAGGCCGTCGCCGAGCGCCCGGCGCAACCGCGCACCACCCGGCTGCGGGCGATCCTCGCGGAGAACGCCGCCGCGGAGTACTGAGGCCCGGCCCGGAGAACGGGGACGGGAACGGAAGAGAGCGGGCGGCTCCCACGCCGTGGGGGCCGCCCGCTCGCACGTCCTGGCCGCGTCAGTCGTCGAGGTCCTCGTCGTCGTAGACCTCGCTCACGTCGAACCGGCAGATGAGCAGCTGCGGGTCGGCGTGGTCGAAGGGCTCCGGCAGCCACTCCCCCGGCTCGGTCGGCTCGGCCGCCGCGACCCAGAGCGTCGAGTCGGCCTCCTCCAGGCCGAACTCCTCGCTGCGGGCCGCGATCTCGTCCGGCTCGTACTCGCCGAACAGCACACCGATCGCGGCGTTCACGCCGCCCTCGCCGCCCCCGCCCGGGGTGAGCGACTCGTCGAGCCGCTCGGCCTGGGCGCGCAGCCGCTTGGGGTCGACGACGTGGTAGTCGCGGCGGATCAGCACGCTGATCGCCTCGGGCTGTTCGGGGCCGTGGTAGCCCCCGGGGCCCTCGTCCCCGGGGACCTCGAAGGGGGTGACCTCGTCGTAGACCTCGTACAGGAGTTGGTCGTAGGCGATGGCCGCCGTCGCGAGCTGCTCGTAGGCGGCGGACACAGCGGGATCATCCGCTGCGCTGGGGCTTGACACCGCTTCCAGATGACGGTCGATGGCGGCCTTGACCGCCTCGGCGGCGGCGCGTACCTCGGCAATGGTGGGCTGCGCGGCATCAGACATGGTGCAGACGCTATCTCCCCGCGGTGTCGGTACGCACAGCGGTTGTCACCTACACCCGCGATTTCACCGCAACTTCCCCCCTGATGTCCGATCTGCTCGCTTTCGTCCCCGCGCGAACCCGGCGCACGAGGAGTGCGGACGGCTCACCTCGGCCGTTCACGGACGGCTTCGCGCGCCGGGATCGGGGTATCCCGTCCACAGGAGCAACGGAACTGATGCACAGTCAGCGGAGGGGGTGGCCGGACGGCCGTCCAGCGCCCCCCGGGCGGCCCGCCGGCGGCCTCCGGGACCGGGCCGGCCGGCGGGAGGTCGACCGGAAATACCCGGGCCCGCTGTCGGAGCCAGGCCGTAGGCTTGCAGGCAGGCGAACCTCAGGAGGAGCGTTTTGACCCCACCGAAGACGGTCCGGCAGCCGGAGTACGAGTACCAGTCCCTGCGCATGCCGCGCGGCACCTCGCGGAACGCGGCACGCCAACTGCTCACCGAGCACGCCGAGTACGGACACTGGGAGCTCGACCGGCTACGGCTCTTCCCGGACGGGAGCCGGACGGTCCGGCTGCGGCGGCGGATCATCCGGCAGGTCCGCAACTGGTGACGGGCGGGGCCGCCCCGCACCGGACGGCCGGTACGGGGCGGCCGACCACACGGCGCACCGCACCGCTCGGCGCACACCACTCAGCGCACACCGCTCGCGGCACGGCTCAGGACTCGACTCACGGCACGGTTCGCGCCCGCGGCCGTCCGGTCCTCCCGGAGGCCGCGGGCGCGCGTCGTTCCGTGCCCGGAGCGCCTCAGCGGGCGCCGGCGCGGGCCCGGCGGTAGAGCACGCCACCGCCGAGCAGCAGCGCGAGGCCGGCCGCGCCGAGCAGCTCGACGTCGCCCGCGCCGGTCGACGCCAGCTGGCTGCCGGTGGCGGCGGCGGCCGTGGTGGCCACGCCGCTCGTGTGGGCCGCGGCCGGGACGGCACCGCTGCCCGGTCCGCCGCTGCCGCCACCGCTGGTGCCGCCCGCGGCCGACCCGACGGCCGGGGTGGAGGCGGCCGGGGCGCCGGGGGTGCTGCCGGTGGACGAGCCGCCGGTGCGGCCGCTGCCCGGCGAAGTCTCACCGCCGCCCTGCGGCGGGGTGGTGGACGGGGCGCCGGACGGCGGGGTGGGAGCGTGGCTCTCGGGGCAGTCGTCGGTCGGCCGGGGAGCCGGCGGCGCGACGTTGCCGCAGGCGTTGCCGAAGGCCGGGTTGCCGACGCCGACGACGTTCACCGAGTTGCCGCAGGCGTTGACCGGGATGTGCACCGGAGCCTGGACGCTGTTGCCGGAGGCCACGCCGGGCGAGTCGGCCGCGGTGCCGGACGCCGAGGCGCCCGAGGCGGAGGAGCCGCGGGTGGCACCGCCGTTGTCGCTCTTGCCGCCGCCCTGACCGCCCCCGCCGCCCTGGTGGCCGCTCGCGTTGGCGCAGTGGTTGCCGTAGGACGGGTTGAGCGCGCCGACCACGTCGACGGTGTTGCCGCAGGCGTTGATCGGCACCTCGACCGGCACCTGCACCGAGTTGCCCGAGGCCACGCCCGGCGAACCCGCGGCACCCCCCTGCGCCTCGGCGCCCGCGTAGGCGTAGCCGGCGGTCGAGGCCAGGACACTGCCCGTGGCCACGGCCGTGAGGATCCCCTTCTTGGCTACATTCCTCATGTATTCCCCTGACGTATGACGTATCCGTATGACGTATCGAAACGACGTGACGACCTTCCGAACGTCCGAAAGTCGGACTTTCCGAATATCCAGATATCCCGCAAGGTCTTCGACTGCACAGGAGTAAACGAGACAGTCACGGCGAGGTTGGGCCGAACGCATCAGCTTCACCCGATCGAGTGGACGTGTCCGGTCGCCGTATCCGGGCGCCCCGACCCGCCGCCGTCCTGGCCCGCCTCCGAAACGCAAGAACCCCCGGCGGCGGGGAGTCCCGCCGCCGGGGGCCGAGCTTCTGAGCCTTAGAAGTTGGCGCAGTGGTTGCCGAACGTCGGGTTCAGAACGCCGATCACGCTGACGGTGTTGCCGCAGACGTTGACCGGGACGTGAACCGGGACCTGCACCAGGTTGCCGGAGACCACACCCGGCGAGGCGACCGCAGCACCCTCGGCCGCCGCACCGCCGTGGGCGGACGCGACACCGGCGGCGGCGAGGACCAGCCCACCGGTGGCAGCGGCGACGGCGGCGATCTTCTTGACCTTCATCATTCCTCCTGTTTTGGCATCGCAACCCGTTCGGCGGGCTGCACAGGGATGAACGACGGTGTGGCAAACGGGGTACGGAACAGATTTGCCATTCACCCGCAACGGTGAGGACTCGCACACATGACCACCGCCGAATTCCAAGCAGGATCGTTTCTGTCGATCTCCCCGACCGCGTCCCAAATCATTAGCTCCGACAATGCGGAGGGGGGGGCCCCCCCCCCCCCCCGGGCGCCGCCCCCCCCCCCCGCCCCCCCCGGGCCCCCCCCCCCCGCCCCCCCCGCCCCCGCGGCGGGCCCGCGCCCGCCCCCAACGCCGA
>NZ_JBHWGD010000033.1:86609-90883 GCF_042733235.1 Kitasatospora sp. NPDC059722 | reverse complement strand
GTGTGTCACCGCCCGCGGGGGCGGGGGGGGGGGGTCTGCGGGGGGGGGCCCCCCGGGGGGCGGCTCGCGGGGCGCCCGTGCCGGTGGCGGCCGTCGCGCCGGCGGGCGCGTCGTGGCTGACGGCCTGCCAGCCGAACCAGCCTGCGAGGCAGAGCGGTACGGCCGCGCCGACCACCGTCGTGGTGCGCAGCAGGGCGGAGCGGCGGGGAGGGCGGTTCGTCGGGCCGGTCACGAGCGGTTCAGATCCTGTCCTGGGTCCGTGCGGTGAGGCCGAACGCGTCGGCGATCGGCTTCCACTTTCCGACGAAGTCCTTCTTCGCCTGCGTCGCCTGGGGGTTGAGCTCGTCGGCGTGCTTCTTGTCGGCGGTGGTCGGGGCGGTGCCGGAGCAGCCCTGGCCGGCCACCGAGCGCGCCCAGGCCGCGTACGCCCGGTCGATGTCGGCCGACAGCTGCCAGGCCGACTTCAGCGACTGGATGGCGTCCGCGCCGCCCGGGACGTCCGAGGCGCTCAAGGCGCCCAGCTTGCGCAGCAGTTCGTCGCGCTGCTTGGCGCCGTTGTCGAACACCTGCGCCGCGTCGGCGATGTCGGGCTTGGCCGGGCAGCTGCTGACCTTCGCCACCGCGCTGCCGATCGGGGCCTTCGCGCTCTCGCCCTGGGTGAGCAGGTCGTCCAGCGCGCCGGCCTGGGCCTTGGCGTTCGGCCCGGCGGTGGTCGCGGACGGGCTGGGCGTCGCGCCCGCCGAGGCCGGGTCGGTCGCGGCGGCGCTCGGGTCGCCGGCCGAACCGCTGGGTGCCGGGGCCGGCTGCGGGGTGCCGGACGCTCCCGGGTCGGTGGCCGTGGCGGCCGGGGCGGGCGCGGCCTGGTCCTTCTTGCCGTTGTCCTTGACCGCCATCAGCAGGCCGCCGCCGACCGCCAGCACCAGGAGCAGCGCGAAGCCGATCAGCAGGGGCGCCTTGCGGTTGGTGGGGCGCTCCTCGTCGTCGTCCAGGTCCTCGTAGCCGGCCGGGTGGTCCGGCTGGGCCGGGTAGCCGGGCCGCGGCGGGTACTGGTAGCCGGGGCCGGGGTACGGGCCGGGCGCTTGCGCGGCCGCCTGGGCGCTCGCCTGGGCGCTCGCGTGGGCCGGGAACGGCGACGCGGGAGGGACGGGCGGGGGCGGCGGCGCGGCGGACGGGAACGCGGGCGCCGTCGGCGCGTCGTAGCCCGGGGCCGTCGCCAGGTACGGGCGGGCGCCCAGCGGCGGGCCCTGGTCGCCGACCCCGCCCGGGCCGGGCGGCGGGGCCATGGGGCGCGCGGGAGGTGCGGGAGGTGCGGGAGGCGCCTGGGGCGCGGCGTCGGCGGGCTGCTGCGGCTGGTTCGGCTGGGGCCGGCCGGGCTGCTGGGGGGCGGGCTGCTGGGGGCCGCGGACCCAGCCGCCGGCGCCGCCGCGGGCGGTGGGGTCCCAGACCGCCGGAGCGGTGTTGTTCTGGTCCGTCATGTGCCGCTAGCCCCCACCATCCGCCGTCGCTCTGTCCGGTGCCGCCGTGTCCCGCTGCCGCTCGCTGCCTGCTGCGGCGCGGCCACCGTACCCTCCGGACCCCCGCCCGGCGGCTCCGGCACGACGTTAGAGCATCGGTGCACGCCTGCGCAGCACGCGCAGCGAACCGGTGACGGAGACCTCCTCGAAGCCCTCCGCGAGCGCCCGCAGGTACACCCGGTAGGGCGCCTGGCCGCCGTCCGCCGGGTCCGGGAAGACGTCGTGCACCACCAGCAGGCCCTCCGGGGCGAGGTGCGGCACCCAGCCCTCGTAGTCGCCGGTCGCGTGCTCGTCGGTGTGCCCGCCGTCGATGAACACCAGGCCGACCGGACGGCCCCACAGCGCCGCGATCCGCGGCGACCGGCCGACCAGCGCCACCACGTGCTCCTCCAGCCCGGCCGCGTGCAGCGTCCGGCGGAACGCCGGCAGCGTGTCCATCAGCCCGACCTCGGGGTCCACGAGCGTCGGGTCGTGGTACTCCCAGCCCGGCTGCTGCTCCTCCGACCCCCGGTGGTGGTCCACCGTCAGCGCGACCGTCCCGGTCTCCCGGGCCGCCGCGGCCAGCAGGACCGCCGAGCGCCCGCAGTACGTCCCGATCTCCAGCACCGGCAGCCCGGTGCGCCGCGCCGCCGTGACCGCGGCCGCGTACAGCGCGAGGCCCTCGTCGACCGGCATGAACCCGGTGGCCGCCTCGAACGCCGCCACCACCTCGTCCGCCGGACGGACGCTCTCCAGCAGGTCGGACATGGGGCGACTCCTCGCGACGGGGTGGGATCCGGGTACTCCGGTCGGACCCTACTCGACGGTACGTCCGCGCTTCCTCCCGGGACCGCCGCTGGAACGTGTTCTAGTCGCCGCCCCGCGCCCGTGCCAGAATCGGCCCGACCGTGGATCCGAGGCACACCGGGAGCAGCCCCATGCGCGCAGCCGTTCTGCACAAGACCGGGCAGGACACGCTCGACGTCCGCGAGGACGTGACGGCGGTCGGGTTCGGGCCCGGCACGGTCAGGGTTCGGATGCGCGCGGCCAGCCTGTGCCACTCCGACCTCTCCGCGATGAACGGCGTGCTGCCCCAGCCGGCGCCGTTCGTGCCCGGCCACGAGGGCGCGGGCGACGTCGTCGAGGTCGGCGAGGGCGTGCGGTCGGTCGCGCCCGGCGACCGCGTCGTCCTGTGCTGGATGGCACCCTGCGGGCGCTGCGCGCACTGCGAGCGCGGCCGCGGCCACCTCTGCGTCGCGAGCCTGCGGCGCCTCGGCGCGCCCGGGTTCCGCTTCGAGGAGCGCGGCGCCGCGGTCGACGCGTCCGGGTTCTACGGCACCGGCTCGTTCGCCGAGGAGGTCGTCGTCGCCGAGGACGCCGTGATCAAGGTCCCCGCCGACCTCCCGTACGAGGCCGCCGCCCTCATCGGCTGCGGCGTCACCACCGGCGTCGGCGCCGCCGTCAACACCGCGCGCGTCGAGCCCGGCGCCTCGGTGGCCGTGATCGGGGCGGGCGGCGTCGGCGTGGCGACCGTCCAGGGCGCCCGGGTCTGCGGCGCGGGCCGGATCACCGTCGTCGACCCCGTGGTCTCGCGGCGCGAACGGGCACTGGCCTTCGGCGCCACCGACGCCATCGCCCCGGAGGACCTCAAGGCGACCGCCAAGGGCCTGCCCGGCGGCGGCTACGACTACGTCTTCGAGGCGGTCGGCCGCTCGGCCACCGTCCGCGCCGCGTACGACGCCACCCGGCGCGGCGGCGCGGTCGTCGTGATCGGCGCCGGGGCGCAGGACGACCTCGCGCAGTTCACGATGGGCGAGCTGTTCTTCAACGAGAAGCGCCTGCTGCCCTCGCTCTACGGCGGGGCGCCCGTGCCGTCCACGATCGCGCTGGTCGTCGACCTGTGGCGGGCCGGGCGGATCGACCTCGACGGCATGGTCACGCACCGGGTCGCGCTCGCCGACGTCAACGACGCGATCGCCCAGATGCGCAGCGGCGAGGCCCTGCGGACGGTCGTCACCCTGGACTGAGCGCGCGGAGGGCCCGCCGGGAGCTCTTCCCGGCGGGCCCTCCGTCAGCCCTGGTTCTCGTCAGCCCTGGTTCGCAGCGCGGTGGCGGCCGTGCGCGCCGGCCTCGGGGCTGTCGTCGGCGGAGGACAGGCCGCGGTGGCGGCCGTGCGACGCGGTGTCCTCGGCCGTGATCTCGTCGGCGTCGGTCCCGTTGGTCGCGGGGCCGGTGGTGTCGGTGAGGGTGTCGGACATCAGAATCGTCTTTTCCGTGCGGAGCTTGCAGATGCATCGGCGCCCCGCCCGGCACTGTGAATGCGCGGTCGGGCCCCCGTTTCGGGCGCAGGAACCGCGCCACAGCCGGTGATCGCGGCCCGTGCCCCGGCCACCATAACGGCCGCGGCGCCCGAGATCCTATCGAGATCCTGACACCCCACCCCGGGGGCACCCACCCCGCCCGGCCCCGCCCCCGCCGAGACCCTGACCACCTCCGGCCCGGGGGCACCCACCCCGCCCGGCGCCGTCCCGGCCTGGCCCCGCCGAGACCCTGACCGCCTCCGGCCCGGCAGCGCCCACCCCGCCCGGCGCCGTCCCCGCCGAGACCCTGACCACCTCCGGCCCGCCAGCACCCACCCCGCCCGACGCCATCCGCCTCCGACCGGTGGTTGCCCCTGCCCTGCCCCGGCCACGGGAGATCCTGATCCCACGCCCGGCAGCGCACAGCCCGCCGACGCCAGCCTCGTGCAGCGCCTTCCGTCCCCAGCCACTGACCGCCTGC
>NZ_JBHWGD010000033.1:81682-86510 GCF_042733235.1 Kitasatospora sp. NPDC059722 | reverse complement strand
CGCGGGAAGTCGGCGACATCGACGTCCTGTGCCCGGCCTGCGGTGGAGGGCCGGTGGCCGCCCCGCTCCCCGGGCCTCCTGCGCGAGAAGTCGGGCTGGTCGACTTCCCACGCCGCATTCCGTGGATCCGCTGGCCTGCGCGGGAAGTCGGCGACATCGACGTCCTGTGCCCGGCCTGCGGTGGAGGGCCGGTGGCCGCCCCGCTCCCCGGGCCTCCTGCGCGAGAAGTCGGGCCGGCCGACTTCCCACGCCGCAACCCGCAGATCCGCTGGCCGGAGCGCAGGTGTTGGCTTGCGCGGGCGGCTTCTTCATGGCGCGTGCCCGGTGTGCGATGCGCTGTTGTTGCGCGGTGTGGAGCCCAGCCAGTGGCCGACCAGTTCCCGGTAGAGCGGCGACAGGACCTGGAGGTCTCCGTGTCTCGCGAGCGTGCCGCGGCCGCCGTCCAGGAGGAGGACGCGGTCCGCGCGCAGGGCGGAGCTGATCCGGTGCGCCACGACGACGAGTGTTCCCGGTCGGGCGGCGAAGGCCCGTTCGGCCTGGTCCTCGGCGGTGGCGTCCAGGTGGCAGGTCGCCTCGTCGAGCACGATGACCGGGGCGGGGGAGAGGTACGTCCGGACGAGCGCGAGCAACTGCCGCTCGCCGGCGGAGAGTGCGGCGGGGTCGGTGAGGACGGCGTCCGTTCCGCCGAGCCGCGTGACGAGTTCACCGGCGCCCACAACCTCGATGGCACGGGTGAGTTGGGCGTCGGTGGCATCCGGCGCGAGCCACGTCAGGTTCTCGCGCAGCGGGCCGGGGAAGACGTACGCCTCCTGTGGAAGCAGCGCGACCACCCGGGTGCGATCGCCCGGCGAGAGGTGTTCCCCGCCGATGGTGAGGTCGCCGGAGGTGGGTGTGAGCAGTCCGGCGAGCAACCCGGCCAGCGTGGACTTGCCGGCTCCGCTCGGGCCCACGACGGCGACGTGCTCCCCCGCGCCGATCGTCACGTCGAGCCCGTCGAGGACCGGTTCGGCGGTGGGGGCGTGCGCGTAGCGAAGAGCGGTGAGGCACAGGCTCGTGTCACGGGCGGTCGCGCCTCCCGCCGTCGACCGGGCGGTCGGGGCGTCGGCGGCGGAAGCCGTGGCCAGGCGGTCCAGCACGACCGCGAGGCCGAGCAGCCAGCCGCCGACCGTACCGGCCAACGTCCGCACCGCCGGGTCGAGCTGCTGGAGCAGGTACGTGGCGACGCCGAGCAGTTCGCCGGCCGTGAGCACGTCGTGCGCGAGCAGCCACGGCGCTGCCGTGAGCACGACGAGCACCGGCAACCGCCCGCCGAGCGCGACCACGAGCGCGCGCAGGGCGGACGCCCGGCCCAGCGCGCGGGAGGCGGCGGCGCTCGTCCCGGCCGCCTCGGCCAGTGCGGCGGCCACCTGCGTCTGCGTACCGGTGGCCTGTACGTCGCGCAGGCCGTGCAGGGCGCGGCCCGCCTCGGCGGCGAACCGTTCCTCCGCCAGCACGACCGCCCGGCGGCGTTCCACCAGCGGCCGCAGTAGGCGGGCGAAGAGCAGCCCGGCGGCCAGGAGCGGCAGCAGGACGAGCGGCAGGACGGCGGGCGCGAGCAGCGCCAGGCCGATCAGGGCGGCGGCCAGGGTGATTCCGACGCCGCGCAGGGTGCGCAGCAGGGTGGCGGTCAACTGTCGTGCGGACTCGACCTGTTCGGTGAGCCGAGCGACCTCGGCGGCGTCGGCGACGGGCCGGGCGAGCGCGCTCCGGACCACCCGCGTGACGAGCGCGTCCCGCAACGGCTCGACGACCGCCGCGAGGTGCGGGAACCCGGCCCGCGCCGCGAACGCTCGCAGAACCGTGGCCGCGCCGAACCCGGCCAGCCAGGCCACCCCGGCCCCGGGCCGCCCGGCGAGGAAGCCGCGGTCCACGGCGGCCGACACGAGCAGCCCGGAGAGCAACGGCGGCAGGGCCTCGACCACGGACCAGGCGAGCAACCGCAGTAGCGGTCGCCGTGTGGTGGCGAACTGCCGAAGGAGGAGCGCCCACCCGGGCGAGGTGGCGGGAGTGGAAAGTCGGCGCCGCCGACTTCCTGCGCGGTGGTGGTGGGCGGCCGCGGGAGTCGGGGGCGGCTGCGGTGGCGGTGGCGGTGACGCGAGAAGTCGGCGGGCCCGACTTCTCGCGCCGGGCGCCTTGGCACGCGGGGACCGGCGGTGGGCTCCGCGCCCTGAGTCGGCGGAGGCAGGAGCCGCCTGCACGGAAAGTCGGCCGAGCCGACTTCCTGCGTCGCCGGGTCGCGCGACAGCGCCTGCGGCGGCGGATGTCGAGCCGTGTGCGGGAAGTCGGCCTACTCGACTTTCTGTGTCCGCGGTGTCCGGCCCTGGGTCGTGCGTGAGAAGTCGATCGGCCCGACTTTCGGTGCCCGAGGCGTTCGGCCTGAGGCCCGGCGCGGGAAGTCGATCCGGCCGACTTTCCACGCGGGCGTCGCGGAGCTGGTGGCCCGCGGATGGCCCAGGGTGCTGCACAAGAAGTCGGTCGGGCCGACTTTCCACGCCGGTGGCGCCCACCCCTGGGTCTGGCGCGAGATGTCGGCCCGGCCGACTTTCTGTGTCCGCGGTGTCCGGCCCCGGGTCGTGCGCGGGAAATCGGTCGGCCCGATCTTCGCTGTCCGAGGCGTTCGGCCCGAGGCCTGGCGTGAGAAGTCGATCGGGCCGACTTTCTACTCGGGCGTCGCGGAGCTGGTGGCCCGCGGATGGCCCAGGGTGCTGCACAAGAAGTCGGTCGGGCTGACTTTCCACGCTGGCGGCGCCCGTTCCCGGGTCGTGCGTGAGAAGTCGGTCGGGCCGACTTTCCATGCCTGCGGCGGCCGATGCCGGGTCGTGCACAAGAAGTCGGTCGGGCCGACTTTCGGTGTCCGAGGCGTTCGGCCCTCGGTCGGCCTGACTTTCTGTGCCGGCATCGGTTGCTTGATGGGGTGCGGAGGGCGCAGAGGGCTGCGCGAGACGTCGGCCCGGCCGACTTTCTGTGTGTGGTGTGCGGTGGCGGGCCATCAGGCGGCTGCTTGTAGGGCGGTGTCGGACAGGGCGGCGCGGTAGTCCGGGTGTGCGAGGAGGGCGGTGTGTGGGGCCAGGGCGCGGAGGCGGCCGTTTTCCAGCCAGGCCACCAGGTCCGCGCAGGCGGCGACGGTGGCGCGGTGGGCGATCACGATGCGGGTGCGGCCGAGGGTGGCGCGGTCGAGTGCCTCGGTGACCTGGTACTCGGTGGCGAGGTCGAGCCCCGACGTCGCGTCGTCCAGCACCACCACCCGCGCCGGCCGGGCCAGCAGTCGGGCCAGCCCGAGGCGTTGCAACTCGCCTCCCGAGAGCCGTAGTTCGTCGAGCGGGGTGTCCCATCCCCGGGGCAGCCGGCGCAGGAAGCCGTCCGCGCGGGCGGCCCCGGCCTCCGCCTCGCCCGCGCCGGCGAGTGCGTCGCGCACCGTGCCGCCGACCAGGGCGGGCCGCTCGAAGGCGTAGCCGACGGCGTTCCGGAGTTCGTCGGGGGCCAGCTCGTCGACCGGGACGCCGTCGATGAGCACCGCGCCCTCGTCGGGGTCGCGCAGTCGTCCGGCGAGGGCGGCCAGCAGGGACTTGCCGGAGCCGGAGCGCCCGACCAGTGCGAGCGTGTGTCCGCCGGGGACGGTGAGGTCGATCGGTCCGAGCAGCACGCGGTCGCCGTCGCGCACCACCGCGCCGCGGAAGGCGAGTTCGCCGGTGCCGCCGACCGGAAGCGTCGCCGCTCCCACGGGTGCGGGCGGGAGCGCGAGCAGGGCGTCGACCCGGGCCCGCCCGGCGCGGGCGTGGGCGACCCCGACCAGCGATTCGACCTGTTCGAAGAGGCCGGCCCCGAGCGCCGCCCACCCGGCCGCGGCGGCGAGGTCTCCCGGTGCCAGGGCGCCGGCGGCGAGCAGCACGCCCGCCGTCGTCAGGACCGCGATCTCGACCGCGGCGATCAGCAGCGTCGCCTGCCATGCCGTGCGGCGCTGCGCCGTCCACAGCGCGTGCCCGGCCGCGGAGAGGTCGGGCAGCGGCGCCAACACCCGTGCGGCCTCGCGTTCTTCGGCGCCGGCCGCGTGGATGCTGCGCAGCCCGGTGAGTGCGCCCGTGAGGCGCGCGGCGAGCTCCGCCTGCACCTCCTGGTAGCGGGCGAACGCCGAACCGGCGTCGCGCAGGAACAGCCGGATCAGCGCCACGCCGGGTACCACCCCGGCGAAGAAGGCCAGCGCCAGCCACGGTGACAGCACCCCGAGGCCGACGATCGCGCCCACCGACGTGAACAGCGCGCCGACCGCGCCGAGCCCGGCGGGCAGCCGCCCGCCCGCGTCGCCGGCCGAGCCCACCAGGCGCGCGGCCAGGTCGCCGGGCGGCGGCCCGCCGCGCAGCCGGCCGCCCGGCCCGAGGTCGAGCAGGTGCCGGACGAGGCGTCCGCGCAGGGCGGCGGTGGCGTCGGCCGCGCCCGCCGGTCCGGCGGCAGCGGCGGCGGCGTTGGCGGCGGCGGCCGTGCCCACGGTGAGGGCGAGCAGCGCGAACGCGCCGGTCGCGGACCGGCCCGCGCCGGCGAGGACGGCGTCGACGGCCCCGGCCAGGGCGGCGGGCAGGGCGAGCGTGGTGGCGGCCTCGACGGGCAGCGCGAGGCCGAGGGCGAGGGTCGGTCCGTCGGGTCGGCGGGGCAAGTGGGCGCTCCTGCAGGAGAGTCGGGGGAAAAGGACGGCGCCCGGGGCGCGCGCGGCCGCCCCCCGGCGGGCGCACCCCGGGGGAGAGAGGGACCCCCACAAAGAGAGAAAAAAAAAAACACCCCCACAAACACACAAAGA
>NZ_JBHWGD010000033.1:61819-81672 GCF_042733235.1 Kitasatospora sp. NPDC059722 | reverse complement strand
GGGGGGGGGGGGGGGGTTGGGGGGGGCGCGGGGTGGTGGGGGGGTCAACGGGGCGGCCCCCGCCCCGGGGGCCCCCCGGGGCCCCCCCGCGCCCGTGGGTCATCGGAGGACCCTGGCGCTGCCGTGATCAGTTGATGGTGAAGATCAGGCAGGTCAGGATGAGGCAGGTGTACTGGCAGCCGGCGCCGTGGCCGGTCAGCTCGACGGACTCGCTCTCCGGCAGCTCCTGGAGCGCCGCGAGGTCGGTCTCGAAGTCCACCATGTTCTCCATGATCTGTTCCTCCCCTTGAGTGCGCGCCCGCCGCGATCTGCCTGCGGGCGCCGGGTATCGCCCCCGGGCGGCTCCGTCCGCCGCGCCGGGGTGGTGCCCCGGGCCGTCGGGCCCGGGAGTCTGTGGGGTGTGTCGCCGTGCGGGGCCGGTCAGCCCGGCCGGCCGGTGCGCAGGAAGGCGGCGAGCAGCTCGTGCAGCACGGCCGCGCCCTCCTCGGCCAGCACCTCGTGCCCGGAGCCGGCCGCCTCGACGTACCGGAAGTCCGCGCCCTCGACCCGGCCGATCCGCAGCAACTCGTGTCGCAGCGAACGGGATTGGCTCACCGGGACGACCTCGTCCCGATTGCCGTGCACCACGAGCAGCGGGGCGCTCAGTCGGTGCGCGAGCTGGAGCACGTCGCGCGGCCCGCGGGCGTCCGCGATCTGCTCGCCGCCGCCCAGCCGGGTGGTCAACGCCCGGACCGGGGGCGCCGCTTCGGCCAGCAGCCGGGCGCCGGACAGGAACGGCGCGACCACCGCGCACCGCGCCACGTGCTCGGCCGGGGCGTGTGCCGCCGCCAGCAGGGCCAGGAACGCGCCGTAGCTGACGCCGAACAGCGACGGCGGCTCCAGGCCGAGCGCCGCGCGCTGCCCCGCGAGGCCGTCGAGCAGGTACAGGACGTCGTCCAGGTCGGGCCCGCCCCACGCGCCGCGGATCGCCATCGCGTGCGGCACGCCGTACCCGGTGGAGCCGCGCTGGTTCGGCGCGACCACGGCCAGGCCGTCCGCGGCCATCCGCTGCAGGGCCGGGTCGAACTCCAGCCGCCAGGCGTCCGCCGGGCCGCCGTGCAGCGCCAGGACGAGGTGTGGGCTGCTCAGCCACGCGTCGCCGCCGTATACGACGGCCTCCAACGGCCCGGCCGGGCCCGCGAGTTCGATGCTCTGGGCAGGCTGCCAGCGACCGCCGTCGCCGGGTGCCGTGCTGCCGTCCAGCCGCCAACCGGGCGGCTGCGTACGGGGGATGCGTGCGCCGCCGGGCTGCCACGGCAGCACCGTGTCCCGCCAAGGGCCGGGCAACCCCGAGCCCAGCGGGGCCAGTTGGAGGGGCAGCGGCATCGGTCCGGACGCCGGGGACGCCGGGCCGTGCGCCAGCAGTGCGTCCACGTCCAGCGCCGCGAGCGCCGCCGGGTGGTCCGGTGCCGAGTACGGCATCCGCAGCCCCGCCTCCCCCCAGTGCCCGACCGCGCCGAGCCGGCCCGGCGGCACCGGGAGCGGGTCCAGCCGTCCCGCCGCGGGCCGCCACAGCGCCAGCGCCGAACCCGCGCCGTGGTCGATCTGCACCGCCACCCGCGGCCCGTCCGTCGCCTGCCGCAGTGCCACCGGTCGCAGGAACATCCCCGCCACGTGCAGCCGCTCCGGGAACCGCAGCGGCTCGCCGCCGCCCAGCACGCCCCAGCCCAGCCGGTCGGTGCCCGGCGCGTCGCTGCGCACCATCGCGAAGCGGCTGTCCGGGTCGAACAGGACCAGGCGGTCGTTGCTGCGCTCGCCGATCTCCAGCAGCGGGGTGACGGCGCCGCTGCGCACGTCCAGCACGACGGTGCGGACGATCCCCGCGCTCACCCGGTCCAGGGCGAGCAGCGCCCCGGTGTGGTCCAGCCAGACCCCGCCGCCGTGCAGACCCGGTACCTCGGCGACCTGTTCGGGCTCGCTGCCGTCCGTCCGGACCAGCCAGACGGTGGTCGCCGGGCGGGTGTCGGTGCCGAGCGCGAGCGCCACGGGGGCGGAGGGGGCGGTGCGGCCGGCCGGCAGCGGCAGGAGGCGCAGGCCGGGCATCCGGAGCGTCGCCAACTGCGTTTCCGTGCACGTGCCTTCGCGGGACGACAGGTGGACGAGGTCGTGCCGCTCGCCGTCGTGCCGGCAGATCAGGACCGACCCGTCCGGCAGCGAGACCAACTGCGAGCGCAGGCTCTCCGAACGGTTGCCGGACAGCGGCAGCGCGGTCGGGGCCGCCGGTCCGCCGTCCGCCGGGAGGAGCCAGCTCTCCGCGTACCAGCCGCCGTCGGCGGCCGAGGCGAGGCACGCGGCGTGGCTGCCGTCGGGCGCGAAGGTGAAGCTCAGACGGCGCAGCGCGTTGGTGCGGGTCGGGGCGGCGACGTTCACGGTCGGCCCACCTCGTCCGTGGCGCGGGCCGGCCGGCGCGTGGCGGGCGGCACCGGGTCCACCCAGAGGCGGGGGCCGCCGTGCCGCAGGCGCAGCAGGAAGGCGAGCACGCCGGCGGTGCCGGTGCCGTAGCCGGGCGCGCACCCGGTGCCCGTCTCGTCGGGGAGCACCACGAGGCCGTCGCGGAGGGCGGAGCGGGCGGCGATCAGGTGCGCCAACTCCTCGGCCCCGGATCGGAATTCGCGCTCACTGGTGGCTTCGGCGAGGTCCAGCAGGTACTCGCCGTCGCCCGCCAGGCCGTGGCAGGCGCTCACCCCGCTGTGCCAGCGGCCGGCCAGCACGGCCCGCCCGGCGGCGAGCGCCAGCTCGTGGGCGGTGGCATCCCCGGTGACCTGCCAGAGCCGGAGGAGGAACGTGCCGACGCCGGAGGAACCGCTGCACCAGTGCGGGAGCCGGACGTGCGGGGCGTCGTCCGCGCTCTGCGGCCACCAGGCGGGACCGGTGCCGGTGCCGGTGCCGGCGCCGCCGTCGCCGTCGCGGCGGGCGGTGGCGGTGAGCGTGCGGCCCGCCTCGACGGCACCGGCCAGGAGCGCGGGATCGCCGGTGGCCTCGGCGGCGGCGAGCAGGAAGGCGCCGACCCCGGCGACACCGTGCGCGAACCCGAGGTGGGTGATCCCGGCGAGCGCCGAGTCGAAGTCCCTCGGCACCGGCCAGACCAGCCCGTACGGCTCCCGCCGGGCGGCCGCGAGGAGCGCACGGCCGCCGCGCGCGGCGCAGGCGAGGAAGGCGGACGCCCTGGTGCCGGCGGCGTCGGCGTCGGCCTCGGCGGCGAACCGCAGCTGGGTGAGGCCCGCCCCCGCGGCGCCGTGGCAGACATCCGGGTTGGGCCACTCGACGTCGACCCGCAGCGCCATCGCCGAGGCCCGCTCGGCGAGTTCGCGGTCGTCGAGCGCCCGGGCGGCGTCGAGGAGCGCCCACGCCGTGCCCGACCGCCCGAAGTGCAGCCCAGGCAGGACGACCGGCTCGGCCGCACAGCGGCGCTCGATCCAGTCCGCCGCCACCCGGAGCGTTCCGTCGTCTTCGGGAAGCCCGCCCACGAGCGCGGCACGGGCGAGAACGGCGAGCACCCCGGCGGCCCCGTGCTGCACGTTGCACGGATCCGTCCGCTCCCCGGCCGCCACGACGGGCCACAGGCGGTCCCGCCGTGAGGGCGTGGCGGTGACGGCGAGGTGCCGCAGGCCGTCCGTCAGCACCCGGTCGAGGTCGATGGCCGGCGCAGCGTCGTACCAGTGGAGGTCGGCGACGTCGGCGAGGCGGACCGCGCTGCGGGACTGCGCGGAGGCGTCTCCGGCCGGGCCCGTCCCGGCCTGCTGCGCACCCGGGTGGGCGGTTGCGGACCCAGGGTGGCCGTCGGCCTTGGGGCTCTCGGTCGTGGGCTGCGTGCTGTCCTGTCGTTCGGCGGCGGGCGCAGCGTCGTACCAGGGGAGGCCAACGACGTCGGCGAGGCGGAGTGCACTGGGGGACTGCGCGGAGGCCTCGGGGCTTCCTGCCGTGGGCTGCGTGCCGCCCTGTTGCTCGGCGGCGGGCGCGCCATCGCGAGGGAGGAGATCGGAGGCGCCGACGGGCCGGAGCGCGCTAGGGGGCTGTGTGGCGCCGGATGCACTCGACGGCGTGCCCTCCCCGCTCCGGCCTTCGGCGGTCGGGCTCGCGCCCGACGGCGCGCCCTCCCCGCTCCGGCCTTCGGCGCTCGGGCTCGCACCCGACGGCGCGCCCTCCCCGCCCCGGCCTTCGGCCGTCCGGCCCGCACCCGACGGCGCGCCCTCCCCGTCCCCGCCGAAGACCGCCGCGCGGACGGCCGCCACCCCCCAGCGTTCCGCCGGGGTGTCCGCCCGGAGCCCCAGGACGGCCGGGGCCAGGCGGCGGGCGGTGGTGCCGGTGCGGGCGGCGAGGGTGAGCCAGCGGGTCAGGCGTTCGGTGACGGGGCGGGCGTGGGGGAGGTCCTCGGGGAGGAGCGGGTCGTGGCCGGTGGCGAGGAGGAAGAGGAGGCCGCCGAGGGCGTACAGGTCGACGGCGGGGTCGGCGACGCACGTGCCGTCCGTGACGAGGCTGAGCCGGCCCGGGCCCTGTTCGGGGGCGCGGTAGCCGGGGGTGCCGGCCGCGCCGGCGTGCCGGCCGGTCTCGGCGGCGAGTTCGAGGTCGACGAGCCGCAGGCCGCCGTCGGGCCGCACCATGACGTTGCCGGGGGAGAGGTCGCGCAGGACGAGTCCCTCCGCGTGCACCCGCTCGACGAGGTCGAGGAGGGCCCGGGCCATCGGTCCGGCCTCGGCCCAGTCGACGTCGGGGCTGCCGTCGCGCCGCAGGCGGGTGGCGACCCAGCTGCCCAGCGGTTGCCCGGCGATTCGTTCCTGCACCAGGAAGACCGAGTCGTCCTGCTCGATGAGTTCTATCGCGGCCGGTGCCAGGCCCCGCCCGGCCAGCCGGGTCAGGAGGGCGGCCTCGTGCCGCAGCGCGTCGCGGGCGTCCGTTCCGGCGCGGTCGACCTCGATGTGGGCGCGGGCCTGCTTGACCACGACCTCGGCGCCGCTCGCCGCCTCCCGGCCGAGGAACACGCCGCCCTTGGTGCTGTGCCGCACGGCGGACGTGATCGCGTACCGCCCGGCGAGCAGCACGCCGCCGGCCCGCTTCCTGGGCGACGGTGTCGCGGGCCCCAAGGGCAGGGCGAACGGGTCCCGCACCCACCCCGGCGCCCGGTACGAGGCCCCGCGGACGTCCACCGCCCGCTCCCCGTCCGGCCCGCGCAGCACCGACCGGTACTCCCCGTCGTTGCCGAGCTCGGCGCGTGCCGCGAACGCGCCGTAGCGGTAGTGCACCCGGCTGCCGGGCCGGTACGGCCGGTCGGAGAGCACGACGGGTCCGGGCAGCCCGTCCGTCGCGCGGTCGAGCGCGGCGGCGAGGCGCCGGAACTGGCCGTCGTCCGCCGGGTAGACGGTGATGAACTTGCCCGCCGAACCGCGGTCGCCGTTGCGTGAGTTGAGCTCCCGCAGCCGCTGCTCCCCGGCCGCGAACTTGAAGATGCACGGGTCTTCGGCGACCACCCGCACGACGGCCGCGAGCACCGCCTCTCCCACCGCCGAGGCCGCGCTGACGTGCAGCTTCCAGCCCTGCCCGGGTAAGGGTGACGACCCGGACGGCCTGGCCGTGCACCAGAAGCCCCCGGCGGTGACCTCCCAGTCCCCGCCGCCCTCCCGGCCTCCGGTGCCGGCCAGCGCCGCCCGCGTCGCCTGCGGCCACGGACCGGCCGCGTCCGGCCCGCCGGTCACCGGGCCCGGGCCCGGGCCCCCGGCCGTACGCAGCGATGTGCCCGCCCCCATCATCCGCATCCACATCCCTTCGTATCGGCCGCCGCCCACGGGTGCGTGCTGCTCGTGGCAGCCCCTCGCTACGGCCCCTCGTTGCAATTCCTCATGAGGGGCGATGAGCCCAACCCCTGGTGCGGCGGGCTCCGGCCCGCGCCGACGGAGTGCGATCCCGACCTCGGGCCGGGGCAACTGCCGTTCGCAGAACTGAAGTTACTTTCGAGGCGGGAGAGGCTCAACGCACAGCCGGTCACTTCACTCATAAGGGTGATCCAGCGCGGGTTTCGAATTCGTGCGAAGGGCACGGTGTGAGCAACGCGCGCCCGGCGCACCGGCGTGCGCGGCCCGCGCCCCCGGCGCCCGGGGGGTGCGAGCGGCGGATCGTGGCGGGTTGACGAGCATCCGTGCGCGGGTGGCACCCATGTACGCCGGCCGAACCCGCAGCCCGGGCCCGGGAGACCCCCCGACCGCCCCCGAGACCGAGCGGCCGGGGCCCGACCGCCCCCGCGCGCACGGTAGTCTCGACAGGTGCCGAAACTGTCCGACGTCATCACCGCACTCGAAGAGGTCTACCCGCCGCAGTGGGCGGAGTCCTGGGACGCCGTCGGCCTGGTCTGCGGCGACCCCGAGGCCGAGGTCGGCCGCGTCCTGTTCGCCGTCGACCCCGTGCAGGCCGTCGTCGACGAGGCCGTGGAGTGGGGCGCCGACCTCGTCGTCACCCACCACCCCCTCTACCTGCGCGGCACCACCAGCGTCGCCGCCACCACCTTCAAGGGCCGGGTGGTGCACACGCTGATCCGCAACGGCATCGCCCTGCACGTCGCGCACACCAACGCCGACCACGCCGACCCCGGGGTCTCGGACGCGCTCGCCGAGGCCGTCGGCCTGACCGTCACCGGTCCGCTGGTGCCGGACCCGACCGACCCGCTCGGCCGCCGCGGCGGCGGGCGGATCGGCCTGCTGGAGCCCCCGCTGACCCTCGCCGCCTTCGCCGAGCAGGTCGCCAAGGGCCTGCCCGCCACCGCCGCCGGCGTCCGCGTCTCCGGCGACCCGGACCGGCTGATCAGCCGGGTCGCGGTGTGCGGCGGCTCCGGGGACGGCTTCTTCGCCGAGGTCCGGGCGGCCGGCGTGGACGCCTACGTCACCGCAGACCTGCGCCACCACCCGGCGTCCGAGGCCGCCGAGGCGGCCCCGGTCGCGCTGGTCGACGCCGCGCACTGGGCCACCGAGTGGCCCTGGCTCACCCTGGCCGAGCGGGCCCTGCGGGCCGCCGCCGACCAGCGCGGCTGGGCCGTGGAGACCAAGGTCTCCCACCGGGTCACCGACCCGTGGACCGCGCACGCCCCCATGTCCTTCCCCGCCTGACCCGATTCACAGGAGCTCTCCGCTTGAACGCCGCGCCCGCCGACCAGATCCGCCTGCTCGACCTCCAGGCCTTCGACTCCAAGCTCGACCAGCTGGCCCACCGGCGTCGCAGCCTGCCCGAGCACGCCGAGATCGAGAAGGCCACCGCCGACCACACCGCGCTCAAGGACCTGGTCGTCGCCGCCCAGGCCCAGCAGGGCGACACCGCCCGCGAGCTGACCAAGGCCGAGCAGGACGTCGAGCAGGTCCGTGCCCGCTCCGCCCGCAACCAGCAGCGCCTCGACTCCGGCGCGATCACCTCGCCGAAGGACCTGGAGAACCTCCAGCACGAGATCGGCTCGCTCGCCAAGCGCCAGGGCGACCTGGAGGAGGTCGTGCTCGACGTCATGGAGCGCCTGGAGAGCGCCCAGACCCGCGTCACCGAGCTGACCGCCCGCCTGGAGCACTCCACCGTCGTCCTCACCGAGGCCGAGGGCCGCCGGGACGCCGCCTTCGCCGAGATCGACACCGAGGCCGACAAGGTCAAGCGCGACCGCGAGACCGTCGCCGCCGTCGTCCCGGCCGACCTCATGAAGCTCTACGCCAAGCTGCGCGAGACGCAGGGCGGCGTCGGCGCGGCCCGCCTCTACCAGCGCCGCTGCGAGGGCTGCCGCACCGAGTTCTCCATCACCGAGTTCAACGCCATCAAGGCCGAGCCGGCCGACAAGGTGGTCCGCTGCGAGAACTGCTCGCGGATCCTGGTCCGCACCGCCGACTCGGGCGTCTGATCCGGTGGCGGCGCGCTTCATCGTCGAGGCGGACGGCGGGTCCCGGGGCAACCCGGGGCCGGCCGGCTACGGCGCGGTCGTCCGCGACGGCGACACCGGGCAGATCGTCGCCGAGGCCGCCGAGTTCATCGGGCACGCCACCAACAACGTGGCCGAGTACAAGGGCCTGATCGCCGGGCTCCGGGCGGCGCGCGAGCTCGACCCGGACGCCACGGTGGACGTCCGGATGGACTCCAAGCTCGTCGTCGAGCAGATGTCCGGGCGTTGGAAGATCAAGCACCCCGACATGCAGCCGCTCGCCGCCGAGGCGAAGACCGTCCTCCCGCGGGGCCGCGTCACCTACACCTGGATCCCGCGCGAGCGGAACAAGGACGCCGACCGGCTCGCCAACGAGGCCATGGACGCCGGCAAGGCGGGCCGCCAGTGGGAGCCCAGGAAGCCCGCCGCGGCAGCGCCGGCCGCGGCGGCCGTCGCCGAACGGCCGCTGGAGACCGCGGCCCCCAAGGCCGGCTGGGCCGCCCCGGCCGACCTCGGCACCCCCACCACCTTCGTGCTGCTGCGCCACGGCGAGACCGCGCTCACCCCGGAGAAGCGCTTCTCCGGCAGCGGCGGCAGCGACCCGGAGCTCTCCGAGAAGGGCCGCTGGCAGGCCGAACGGGCCGCCGAGGCGCTCGCCGCGCGCGGCAGCATCCAGGCGGTCGTCGCCTCCCCGATGCAGCGCACCCGGCAGACCGCCGAGACCGTCGCGGCCAGGCTCGGCCTGGAGGTGCGGTACGAGGAGGGCCTGCGCGAGGTCGACTTCGGCGCGTGGGAGGGCCTGACCTTCGCCGAGGTGAGCGAGCGCTACCCGGACGACCTCACGGCGTGGCTCGGCTCGGCCAAGGCCAAGCCGACCGGCAGCAGCGAGAGCTTCACCACGCTCACCCACCGGGCCGGCGTCGCCCGCGACAAGATCATCGCCCGCCACCCCGGCCGGACGGTCCTCGTCGTGTCGCACGTCAGCCCGATCAAGACGCTGGTCCGACTGGCCCTCGGCGCCCCGCCGGACTCGCTGTACCGGATGGAGCTGTCGGCGGCCTCGCTGTGCGCCGTCCAGTACTACGCGGACGGCAACGCGTCGGTGCGGCTGCTCAACGACACGTCGCACCTGCGCTGACCCGACCGTGAGGCGGGGCACGGGCCCCGCCTCACACCGTCAGTGCGCGGGCCCCGCCTCACACCGTCAGTGCACCTCGGTGACGACGACGTCCAGCTGCCACGGCTTGCGGGCCGTGCCCTCCGCGGCGAGCTCCACCCGGTGGCCCAGCTCCAGCAGGGCGTCCATCAGCTCGGCGGGGGTCTTCGGCTCGGCGCCGGCCACCAGGAGGTCCCGGACGAGCCGGCCCTTCGTCGCCTTGTTGAAGTGGCTGACGACCGTGCGCTTGCCGTTCCGCTCCTGGAGCACCCGGACGGTCGCCGTGCGCGAGGCCACCTCGCCGGCCGGCTTCCACGCGGCCGCGTACGCGGAACTGCGCAGGTCCAGCACCAGCCCGTCCGCGACCTCCGGGAGCACGGGGGCCATCGCGCTCCGCCAGTACGCCCCGAGTGCCCCCAGGCCGGGGAGTTTCACGCCCATCGAGCAGCGGTACGGCGGGATCCGGTCGGCGATCCGCACGGCGCCCCACAGCCCGGAGAACACCAGCAGCGAGCGCTCGGCCCGGCCGTACGCGGCCTCGTCCAGGGTGGCCAGGCCCAGGTTGTCGAACAGCACCCCTGTGTAAACCTCGCCCGCCGGCCGCACCCCGGCCGACGGCAGCCCGGCGTTCCGCGCGATCTCCCCGCGCAGCCCCGGACTGAGCCCGAGCACCTCGGCGGCGGTGTCCTCGTCCCCCCGGCACAGCGCGACCAGCGCCTCCAGCACCTCGGCCCGCGCCGTCGTCAGCCCCGCCAACGACAACCGGTCGAGCACCACCGGCCCCCCGTCCCCGGACGCGGCCTTCCCCTCCGAGGGCGGCAACAGCACCAGCACAGCGGACTCCTCAACACTTTGTGGCAACCGAACCCCGCCACCCTACTGCGACGGCTCCCCGGCACCCGCCCGCGCGACCACGGCCGCCCCGGCACCGAGGGCCAGGCAGAGCGGCGAGTAGTACCGGGTGTTCAGTCGCGTGAACCGCTCCGAACGCTCGACGACGTTCCCGAACAGCGCCAGCCCGCCGATCCCGCGCGCCAGCATCACCCCGGACACCGCCCGCACTCCGGCCCGCCGCAGCCGCCGCGGTCCCACCGGCGGCAGCGCGCCGGCCTCGGCCGCCACCAGGTACGCGGCCGTCCCGAGCAGCCCCGCCACCGCGAGGCAGGCGGCCGCCGGCGGCAGCTCGTCGCCCGCGCCGACCAGGGTGTCCGCGAACTCCTCCGGCGTCCGCAACGGCCACGGCGTCACCGACCACACCGCGTGCAGCGCCCCGACGCCCGCCAACGCGGCCGACACCGCCACCCCGGTCGCCTTCACCGTACTCATCACCGGACCCCCTCCACGTTCGACCACCTGCCCCAACTCTACGGACCCTTACGTCCGTTGACCGCCGGCCGTCCGACCGGGCCGTGGCCCGCCGTTCGGCTGCTGCTGTCGCCCGTGGTGCCGGGGGTATTTCGGTGGGGGGCGGGTGTGGGTTGGCTGTCCGCCCGCTCGCTGTTCCGTGGCCCGCCGTTCGGCTGTTGTCGCCGGTGGCGCCCGGGGCCTTTCGGTGGGGGCGGGTGTGGGTCGGCTGTCCGCCCGCTCGCTGTTCCGTGGCCCGCCGTTCGGCTGTTGTCGCCCGTGGCGCCGGGGGTATTTCGGTGGGGGGCGAGTGTGGGTCGGCTGTCCGCCCGCTTGCGGTTCCGTGGCCCGCCGTTCGGCTGTTGTCGCCCGTGGCGCCGGGGGTATTTCGGTGGGAGTGGCGGGTGTGGGTCGGCTATCCGCCCGCGCGCCGTTCCGTGGCCCGCCGTTCGGCTGCTGCGCCCTGCCCCTGCCCAGGGGGAACAGCGGGGGGAATTCGGTGGGGGCAAGGGTCCACCGGCCGTTACGGTGGGTGGCGAAGGAGAGTGAGTGAGATGTCCCTGCGACCCCTGGACCTGGTGCCCGGCGAGGATGACGACGCCGTGGAGGAGTCCCTGTCCGTGCGGCTGCCCGCCGACCTGCCGGTGGAGACGCGGCAGGCGCTGGAGTTCGCGCTGCGCGCCGCCGCGCAGGCCGTGATGGCCGGGCGGGTGCGGGTCACCGAGGGGGAGGGCGGGGGCGACACCGCCGAGCTGGCGTTCGAGGTGCGGCAGTCCGACGTGCCGGAGGGCCTGACGCGGCCCGGCCGGGCCGAGCGCCGGGCGGCCATGGTGGCCCGCATCCGCGCGGCCAACGCCGAGACGCTGGAGAGGCTGAAGGACCTGTGACCCGGCCCACCGGGCCCACGGAGTTCCTGGACCTCGACGACGTCACCTACCTCGCCGGCGGCCCGGAGAACATCCGCGACCTCGGCGCCCTGCTGTCCGCCCTCGGCCGTCCGCAGGCGAGCCTGTTCGGCGCCGACGCCTACCCGGACCTCTGGACCAAGGCCGCCGCGCTCGGCCAGAGCCTCGCCCGCAACCACCCGCTGGTCGACCGGAACAAGCGCACCGCCTTCGAGGCGATGCTGCTGTTCCTGGACTACAACGGCGAGTCCTACACCGACCCGCACCCGGACGACGCCGTCGCCTTCGTGCTGCGCCTGGCCACCGGCGGCTACGACGACTCCGTCTCCCTCGCCGCCGCCGACCTCAGGAAGCTCCTGGGCCGCTGAGGCCGCTCAGGCCGCCGAGGCCACCGATACCCCGGAGGTCACCGATACCCCGGAGGCCACCGAAACCCCGGAGGGGGCCACCGGGGCCGCCGAGCCTCCGTCCGGAATCACCCGATTCGCCCTACGCTGACGTGCATGCCACGCCGAAAACTGCGCGTCAAGGCCGCCGACTCCGCCCGGATCAACGCGGAACTGGCCGAGCTCAGGACCCGACTGGAGATCCACGCCGAGTGGCCGGAGGCGGTGCTGGCCGAGGCGGAGGAGGCGGCCGAGCGGCCCCGGATGCCCGAGTACGACGCCACCGACCTGCCGCTCTTCACGGTCGACCCGCCCGGCTCCCGGGACCTCGACCAGGCCATGCACCTCACCCGCCGCCCGGGCGGCGGCTACCGGGTGTACTACGCGATCGCCGACGTCGCCGCCTTCGTCCGCCCGGGCGGGGCGATCGACGCCGAGGCCCGCCGCCGGGTCGAAACCCTGTACTTCCCGGACCACCGCATCCCGTTGCACCCCACCCGGATCTCCGAGGACGCCGCCAGCCTCCTGCCCGGCGAGCCCCGCCCGGCGCTGCTGTGGCAGCTGGACCTGGACGCGGACGGCGGGGTCGTGCTCGCGGACGCGCGCCGCGCCGTGGTCCGTTCGCACCGCCGCCTGGACTACGCGGCCGTCCAGCGCGCCGTCGACCTGGGCGGGGCCGACGAGCAACTGGCCCTGCTCGCGACGGTCGGCGGGCTGCGCGAGGAGCAGGAGCGGGCGCGCGGCGGGATCAGCCTGCCGGTGCCCGAACAGGAGGTGGAGGAGACCCTGCACGGGTACGTCCTCGGCTATCGCGCGCCCGGCCCGGCCGACGGCTGGAACGCCCAGATCTCGCTGCTCACCGGCATGGCCGCCGCGGAGATGATGCTGGACGCGGGCGTCGGCCTGCTGCGCACCCTGCCGGCCGCGCCCGCCTCCGCGTACGCGCGGCTGCGCCGGATCGCCGCCGCCCTGGACGTGGCCTGGCCGGAGGGCCTCCCGTACCAGGAGCTGATCCGCTCGCTGGATCCGGACGTGCCGCTCAACGCCGCGTTCCTCAACGAGTGCACCGGGCTGCTGCGCGGCGCCGGCTACCACGCGTTCGACGAGTCCCGCGGCCTGCCCGCCCCCGCCGATCCGGGCCACGCGGCGCTGGCGGCGCCGTACGCGCACTGCACGGCGCCGCTGCGTCGGCTCGGCGACCGGTTCGCCCAGGAGGTGTGCGCGGCGGTGGCCGCGGGGGAGGACGTGCCGGACTGGACGCGTGAGGCGCTGCCCGGCGTGCCGGCGCTGATGGCGAGCGGGGACCGCCGTTCGGCCGAGGTCGAGCGGGCGTGCGTGGACCTGGTAGAGGCGGAGCTGCTGGCGGGCCGGGAGGGCGAGGACTTCACGGCGGTGGTGATCGACGTGGACGAGAAGCGGCCGGCCTCCGGCACCGTCCAACTGCGCGAGCCGGCCGTCCGGGCCCGCTGCGACCGGCCGGCCGGCCCCGAAGCGGCCGCCCCCGGTGCGGTCCCGGCCCCGCTGCCGCTCGGCGGGCTGATCCGGGTGCGGCTGGCGGCGGCCGATCCGGCCACCCGGACGGTCCGCTTCGCGGCCCTCTGAGCCGCCCGGGGGCGGGCGGGGGTGGGAGGATCGTGCCGTGTCCGAACCCTCCGCCCCCACCGCCCCCGCCGATCAGGGGCGCCGCCGGCGCCTGCTCGTGCTGGCGATCTGCTGTCTGAGCCTGTTCATCGTCGGCCTCGACAACACCGTGGTGAACATCGCGCTGCCCGCGATCCAGCACGACCTCGACGCCCCGGCGTCCGGCCTGCAGTGGATCATCGACGCGTACACCCTCGTGCTGGCCTCGCTGCTGATGCTGTTCGGCTCGGTGGCCGACCGCTTCGGCCGCCGCCGGGTGTTCAAGATCGGTCTGCTGTGCTTCGCGCTCGGCTCGCTGCTGTGCAGTCTGGCGCCGAGCCTGGAGTGGCTGGTGGCGTTCCGGGCGCTCCAGGCGGTCGGCGGGTCGATGCTCAACCCGGTCGCCATGTCGATCATCACCAACACCTTCACCGACCCGGCCGAGCGGGCCCGGGCGATCGGCGTGTGGGGCGGGGTGGTCGGCATCTCGATGGCGATGGGGCCGCTGCTCGGCGGGTTCCTGGTGGACGGCGCCGGGTGGCCGTCGATCTTCCTGATCAACGTTCCGGTCGCGCTGGTCGCCGTGGCGCTGACCATCCGTTACGTCCCGGAGTCGCGCGCCCCGCGGCCGCGCCGGCTGGACCCGGTCGGGCAGCTGCTGATGGTCCTGCTGCTGGGCTGCGGCACCGCCGCCATCATCGAGGGCCCCGGCAACGGCTGGACGTCCCCGCTGATCCTGGCCCTGGCCGGGGTCGCGGTGGCCGCGCTGGTCGCCTTCCCGCTGTGGGAGCGGCGGGTCGCCGAGCCGCTGGTCGACCCGCGCTTCTTCGCCAGCCCGCCGTTCACCGGCGCCACCGTCACGGCGGTGTGCGCGTTCGCCGGGCTCGGCGGCTTCCTCTTCCTCAACACCCTCTACCTGCAGGACGTCCGGCACTACGGCCCGGTCGAGGCGGGCCTGTGGACGCTGCCGATGGCCGGGATGATGCTGGTCTGCGCGCCGCTGTCCGGACGGATCGTCGGCGGCCGCGGCCCGCGCCTGCCGCTGGTCGCGGCCGGGCTGGGCCTGGCCGCGAGCGGCCTGCTGCTCACCCGGCTGACCGCGGACTCCCCGGCGGTGCTGCTGCTCGTCGCGTACGCGCTGTTCGGCTTCGGCTTCGGCATGGTCAACGCGCCGATCACCAACGCGGCCGTCTCCGGCATGCCGCGGGCCCAGGCGGGCGTGGCGGCGGCCGTCGCGTCGACGAGCCGGCAGGTCGGCCAGTCGCTCGGGGTGGCGGTGATCGGGACGGTGGTGACCTCGGCGGTGGTCGGCCCGGTGGCCACGGGTTTCGCGCCGGCCAGCCACGCCGGCTGGTGGATCCTGGTGGGCCTCGGCGGTGCGATCCTCGCCCTCGGCCTGGCCACCACCTCGGCCCGGGCGACGGCGGCCGCGGCCCGGGTCGCCGCCCGGCTCGGCGGGGATGCGCCGGCGGTCCGGACCGGAGTACGGCAGGCGCCGCCCGAGCGGCTACGATGACCACTACGGCGGAAGAGCCGGCCGGGCGGTCGCGACGGGTCCCAGACCCGCCGAGGAACGTCCGGGCTCCACAGAGCAGGGTGGTGGGTAACGCCCACCCGGGGTGACCCGCGGGACAGTGCCACAGAAAACAGACCGCCCGCCGTTCTGCGGCGGGTAAGGGTGAAACGGTGGTGTAAGAGACCACCAGCGACCGGGGTGACCCGGCCGGCTCGGTAAACCCCACCTGGAGCAAGGTCAAGATCGGTGCCTCCGGGCGCCGTGCGCGAGTGTTCGAGGGCTGCTCGCCCGAGCTCGCGGGTAGACCGCACGAGGCTGTCGGCAACGGCAGCCCTAGATGGATGGCCGTCTCCCCGGGCCGCGCAAGCAGCCCGGGTGACAGAACCCGGCGTACAGGCCGACTCTTCCGCCCCCATGCAGCCGAAGGCCCTCCGGGCCGCGCGAGAAGCGCGGGCCGGAGGGCCTTCGTCGTGCCGGGGCGGGGTCCGACTAGGCCGGGTGGGCGCCGACGGCGTCGCGGATCTGCTCGCCGAGGCCGCCGTTGACGCGGGCGCAGTTGGCGCAGCAGAAGAACATGCCGGCCACCTCGACGCCGTGGCCGACGATGCGCACGCTGCACTGTTCGCAGCGGGGCGCGAGCTTCTCCATCGCGCACTCGAAGCTGTCGAAGGTGTAGGTGTCGCCGGTGACCGTCTTGATCTCGAAGGCGAGCCAGTAGTCGTTGCCGCAGGTGACGCAGATGGCCATGGCGGCCGTCTCCTTCCGGTGGGGCCGGCCCTGGCGGGGCGGCTGCCTCCAGTGTCGAAGGGGCGGACGGCCGCGGCCACTCGGCGGCACCGTCAGGCGGAGCGGTCGGCCAGCTCCGTCAGGGCCCGGACGGCGCGCTCGGCGTCGTCGGCGCCGACGAACAGGTGGTCGTGGTGGAAGCCGGCCACGACGTTGCAGCTGATCCCCTCCTCGGCGAGCCGGCCGGCGACCGCCGCCGTCAGTCCGACAGCCTCCAGCGCCGAGTGGATCTGCAGGGTGATCCAGGCGGCCACGTACTCGTACCGCAGCCCGAGGGCGTCCGCCTCCTCCTGCGGGAGCACCACCGTCACCCCTTCGGGTTCGGCGACGGTCACCACCGGCCGCATTCCGGCGGGCACCTTCGCGGGCAGCGTGCAGTAGACGTACCGCCCCGGGTTGAGCAGCGGGCGCATGCCGCGCAGCAGCGTCGAAAGATCGCGTTCTCCGGCCATGCCCGTCACCGTAGCGGCTGGACGGGAGCCGACCGCTGCGCTCGGCGGCCGTGTCGGGTGTCGGTATCCGTTGACGAGCGACAGTCACCGATATATCGTCGAACTATCGAGACAGTTACTCGACTGTTTCGCCGAACCACAGGAGGTGGGCGCCATGCGCTCAGGAATGCGATTTCGTGGAGAGGGTCCCCGCGGCGACCGGCGTCGCGGCCCGGGCCCGGAGTCCGAGGGGATGCCGGGGGAGGGCTACGAGCGCCGCGCGGCGTTCGGCGGCTTCGGTCCGCCGTTCGGCGGCGGTGGCCCCGGCCGCCCGATGGGCGGTCCGTTCGGGCACGGCTTCGGCGGGCACGGCGGCCGGCGCGGCGGCCCGCACGGGCGGCGCGGGGGCCGGGCACGGCGTGGGGACGTCCGTGCCTCGCTGCTGGCGCTGCTCAAGGAGCGGCCGATGCACGGGTACGAGATGATCGCCGAGATCACCGAGCGGACCGGCGGGGCCTGGCGGCCGAGTCCGGGTTCGATCTACCCGAACCTCCAGCTGATGGAGGAGGAGGGCCTGATCGTCGCGGAGGTGATCGGCGGCAAGCGGCTGGTCTCGCTCACCGAGGCGGGCCGGGCCGAGGCCGAGGCGGGGGCCGCGGAGCCGTGGGCGGAGGCCGGCCGGGAGGTCGACTGGGAGGCCGTCCAGGAGGTCGGCCAGGCGCTGGCCGCGGTCGACCAGGCGATCCGTCAGGTCATGGCCACCGGCTCGGAGGGGCAGCGCACCAAGGGCCTGGCGGTGCTGACCGAGGCCCGCAAGAAGCTGTACCTGATCCTCGCCGAGGACGAATGACCGAGGGTGAATGACCGGGGACGACTGACCGAGGTGCCCGACCGTCGCCGGGGGGAAGCGGGCGGTGCCGCTGTTCGGGAGCGGGCCCGGGAGCGGGCTCAGCCGCGGATCGTGAACAGGGCCACGCAGGAGAGCAGCAGCACCGCCCACGCGAACCAGAGCCAGCCGTCGGGCCCGATGACGACGGTGTAGAGGCTGATCACGACCAGCAGCGCCGCGGTGACGCCGGCCACCTGCCGGTTGTGGTGCGCGATCGCCTGGGTCCTGCTCCTGGGGTGCCGCACGGTTCTCGCCATGGCCGTCCTCCCGGGGAGGCTGCGGAGGGGCGCGGCCCGCGCGGCCGTCAGTCGGACGCGCGCTCGGTGGCCGCCTCGTCGTACTCGTAGCGCCAGAACC
This sequence comes from Kitasatospora sp. NPDC059722, assembly GCF_042733235.1. NCBI lineage: Bacteria > Bacillati > Actinomycetota > Actinomycetes > Kitasatosporales > Streptomycetaceae > Kitasatospora > Kitasatospora sp. NPDC059722. Next base: position 64,367 of record NZ_JBHWGD010000033.1, on the reverse strand, counting down.
AGCGGGTGCCGTGCACCTGCTTGGACCGGACGTACACCAGTGTGCGCGCGGGGGTGTCGCCGTGCGCGGGGACCGGCACCTTGTACTTCTTGGGCACGCCGAGCATCATCCCCACCTCGATGGGGAGGACCTGGCCGTCCATGGGGCCGCCGACGAATTCGGTCTCCGCTTTCACCCCACCAGGGTCTCACCTCCGGGCGGGTGACGTTACGGCGGACCACCGGAGGGGGCCTTGTGGCCACTGCGTGCCGGGAGTGTGACCGGCGAGGCACCGCCCCCGGTCATCCGAAGGGCCCGCGCACCCTTATCCTTCCTGTTACGCCCTCGGGGTCCACCCGGGTCAGCGGGCCCCGTGCGGGCCGGGCGAGGCGCGGATCGGCGTGCTCTCCCGGCCTTCGAGCCGCAGCCCGAGCGCTGCCGCGACTCCGTACCGTGACCCGGGCGTCGGCCGTCCGGTGACCCCGGCTCCGGCCGGCAGGGCGTGGACGGCAAGGCCGAGCACCGACCCGGGAAGCAGCGGGGGGCGCCGTGCGTTGCGTCGGAGAGGTACGTCGAACGCTGTGTCGCACCAGGCACGGCAGCGCGCGGAAGGGGCCCGATGGAAGCCGGCAGCAGGTGGACGACCTGGTGGCAGAAGCGTGACCGTGAGCGGGCCCGTCCTGGCGACGCGGACACTCCCGCCGCCCGACTGGATCAGCTGCTCGGCGCCGTCCGCGCCGGTTTCCCGCTCGCACCCGCGGCCCATCCGGCCGGCTACCGATGTTCGTGCGACCGGGTCGCCTGTCCGGCGCCCGCCCAGCACCCGGTGTCCTTCGCCTGGCAGACCCAGGCCACCACGGACCCGGAGCAGCTGGCCCGCTGGCTCTCCCGCGACCCGCACGCCAACTTCGTGACCGCCACCGGCCGCGCGCACGACGTCCTGGACGTCCCGGCCGAGGCCGGGCGGCTCGCCCTGGAGCGGCTGACGGCGCTCGGCGTCGAGGGCCCGGTGGCCGCCGTCGGCGAGGACCGCTACCTGTTCTTCACCGCCACCCGCGGCACCCCGCAGGACGAGGACGAGTGGTGGCCGAGCGCGCTCGACTCCACGCCGGACACCATGTCCGAGCACCCCGGCCTGCGCTGGCACTGCCGCGGCTCGTACACGCTGCTGCCGCCGGCCGCGCTGCCGGACGGCTCCCAGGTGCGGTGGCTGCGCGGGCCCGAGCTGTCCCTGCCGGACCCGCTGCGCGTCCTCGACGTGCTGACGGACGCCTGCACCGAGGTGGGCGCCGTGGCCGAGGAGCAGTGGCTCATCGGCTGACGACGCCCGCCGGGGCGGGGCACCGCGGCGTGGGTCACGGCAGGGTCAGGACCTCCGCGCCGTCCGCCGTGACCACCAGGGTGTGCTCGAACTGGGCGGTGCGCTTGCGGTCCTTGGTGACGACGGTCCAGCCGTCCGGCCAGATCTCGTAGTCGTAGGTGCCGAGGGTGAGCATCGGCTCGATGGTGAAGGTCATCCCGGGCTTGATCACCTCGGTGGCCCGCTCGCTGTCGTAGTGCGGGATGATCAGGCCGGAGTGGAACGACGTGTTGATGCCGTGGCCGGTGAAGTCCCGCACGACGCCGTAGTCGAAGCGCTTGGCGTAGGACTCGATGACCCGGCCGATCACGTTGATCTGACGGCCCGGCTTGACCGCCTTGATCGCCCGGTCGAGCGACTCCCTGGTCCGCTCGACCAGCAGCCGGGACTCCTCGTCCACGTCGCCGACCAGGTAGGTGGCGTTGAGGTCGCCGTGCACGCCGTGGATGTAGGCGGTGGCGTCGATGTTGACGATGTCGCCGTCCTGGAGCACGGTCGAGTCCGGGATGCCGTGGCAGATCACCTCGTTGATCGAGGTGCAGACGGACTTGGGGAAGCCCCGGTAGCCGAGGTCGGACGGGTAGGCGCCGTGGTCGCACATGTACGCGTGGGCGACGGCGTCCAGCGCGTCGGTGGTGACGCCGGGCGCGATCAGCGCGGCCGCCTCGGCCATCGCCTGCGCGGCGATCCGGCCCGCGATCCGCATCTTCTCGATCGTCTCGGCGGTCTGCACCTCGGGCCCGGTGTACGGCGTCGGCGCGGGCTTGCCGACGTACTCGGGGCGCGCGATGTGCGCCGGGACCTTGCGGGTGGGGGACTGGGTGCCGGGTACGAGAGCCATGCGGCGAGTCTATCGGCCGGGCCCCGGGCGGCCGGGAGGTGTGCGGAGCGGCCCCGGCCGGGGAATGATCGGTAGCGGACCGTCCGCCGTCGTACAGGAGACCGCCATGCCCCTGGGATTCCACCGCAAGCCGACCGGCAAGCCCGGCGAGTGGTTCTACTGCATCAAGCACAACAAGGTCGAGGAGGGCCCCGAGTGCCCGGCCAAGGACCGCCTCGGCCCGTACGCCACCCGCGACGAGGCGGCGCACGCCCTCCAGCTCGTCGAGGAGCGCAACCGCGAGTGGCGCAACGCGTCGGACGACAAGCCGGAGGGCGGGGCGGAGCGACAGGCCGAGTGACGGCTCGTCAGGGGGCTGCCGCCGCCCG
>NZ_JBHWGD010000033.1:54028-61720 GCF_042733235.1 Kitasatospora sp. NPDC059722 | reverse complement strand
GTTCGCGCTCCGCCCGTTCGCGCTCCGCCCGTTCGCGCTCCGCCCGTTCGCGCTCCGCCCGTTCGCGCTCCGCCCGTTCGCGCTCCGCCCGTTCGCGCTCCGCCCGTTCGTGCCCGGCCCGGACGGCGGCGGTGTTCGGGTCGGTGCGGTCGTCGTACCGCAGCAGGCCGGGGAGCGCCGCGGCGACGGCGACGACGGCGAGGACGCAGGCCGCCCCGCCGGTCCAGACGGAGGCCCGGACACCGATCAGGCCGGCCATCGTGCCGGCCCGGACCTGCCCGAGCTGTGGGCCGACCGAATAGCTGAGCAGTTCCACGCCCGCCATCCGGCCGCGGATCTCGTCCGGGATGGACTGGTTCCACATGGTCGAGCGGGCGACGCCGCTGATCTCGTCGGCGCCGCCGGCCAGCGCCAGGCCGAGCAGGACCACCCAGACGTTGCCGGCCAGGCCCGCGAGCGCCATCGCCGCACCCCAGCCGACGGCGGCGACGACCAGCAGGCGGCCGTGCCGGTGCACCCGGGAGGTCCACCCGCTGGTCGCGCCGACCAGCAGGGCGCCCGCGGCGGAGGCCGCGTACATCGGGCCGAGCGCCCAGTCGGCGCCCAACTCCGAGGCCAGGAACGGGAAGACGGCGACGGGGAAGGCGAACAGCATCGCGCAGAGGTCGATCGCGTACGTGCCGAGCAGGTCCTTGCGGCTCCACGCGTACCGGAGCCCGGTGAACACGGCCTGCAAGGTGGGGCGTTCGGCGTCGCTCGCGGGCGGCACGGCGCGGATCCGGGCGAGCAGCAGCAGCGACACCGCGAACGTGAGGACGTCGAGCGCGTACGCCGTCCGCACCCCGGCGAAGGCGACGATGACGCCGGCCAGCGCCGGGCCCGCCACCGAAGCGACGTTGCGGTACAGGGATTTGAGGGCGAACGCGGCGGCCAGCTGGTCGTGCCGGACGATCCGCGGGACGAGCGAGTCCAGCGCCGGGCGCTGGAGGCCGTCGGCCGCGGCGACCAGCGCGGCGACCGCGTAGACCGGCCAGAGCAGCGGGTGCGGCAGCAGCGCGTTGAGCAGGAGCAGCCCGGCCAGCAGGCCGAGCCCGGCCTCGGACAGCAGCACCAGCCGGCGCCGATCGAGGGCGTCGGCGAGCGCGCCGCCCCAGAGCCCGAAGACGATCAGCGGGACGAGCTCGAAGGCGCCGACCAGGCCGACCGCGAAGGACGAGCCGGTGAGGTCCTTGATCTGCATCGGCACGGCGACGTAGGTGAGGAAGCTGCCGAAGCTCGTCACGCAGCCGGACGTCCAGAGCAGCCGGAAGTCGCGGGAGGAGCGCCAGGGCGAGAGGTCGGGGCGCAGCGAGCGCAGCAGGGCGCGCAGCCGACCGGTATGGGGTGGTTCGTCGTCGTTCACGAACGACCATCCTCGGACGGCCGTTCCGGGTGCCGCAATGGGTTTTCCGGCCGCCGGGGCGGGGCCTACCAGCGGCCGATCGCCGGGGGCGCGGTGAGCCGGGCGGCCAGGTCGGCGAGCCGGCCGAGGGCCGAGCGGCGGGGCGGGGGCTGCGCGGCGGCGGCGCTCACCAGGTGCTGGGCGAGGTCGAAGGGCTCTTCCGCGCCGGTGCCGACGGCCAGCCGCTCGTGCGCGAGCGCGCGGAGGTCGTCGAGTCCGTCGGGGCCGTCGAGCCCGTCGAGTCCGCGGAGGTCGTCGAGGCGGGCGAGCCCGCCGGGATTCGCGAGCCCGCCCGGCCCGCCGGCCGCGGCGCCGCCGTCCAGCGCGAGCACCGTCGCGCCGCCCCGGCGGGCGTCCCGGACACGCTCCAGCAGCGGCGCGCCGACGGCCCGCGGGGCGACCACCAGGACGGTGGCGCCGCGCCGGGCCCCGCTGAGCCGCCCGAGGCCGTGCGCCAGGTGCGCCGGGGCGCCGGCCGTCGGGCCGTGCCGCAGCAGGGTGGGCGTCAGCCGGGGGACGTCCGACCAGGCGGCCTCGTCGTCCAGGTGGGCGGCCAGGTGCCAGGGCTCGTACGCCTCGGTGCCGACCAGCAGCAGCTCGCCCGCCCCGCGCCGGGACACCGAGCGGCGCAGCGCTCCGGCGAAGCCGCCGACCGCCTCCAGCCAGCCGGTGCCCGCCAGCCGCTCCCGGAGTGCCGAAACTCTCACTGCGTCCATGGGCCTCAGAATGTCCGCCCGGCCGGGGATTTGGCAGGATCGGCCCATGACTTCCCTCGATTCAGCGACAAACCCGGCCCGTGAGCTGCCGGACGTCTCGCAGCTGGTGGTCGGCGTCCTCGGCGGCACCGGCGACCAGGGGCGCGGGCTGGCCCTGCGACTGGCCAAGGCCGGCCAGCAGGTGATCATCGGCTCGCGCGACGCCGCCCGGGCCGAGGCCTCGGCCGCCGAGCTGGGCCTCGGCGTGCGCGGCGCCGACAACGCCGCCGTCGCCCGGGAGAGCGACATCGTGATCATCGCCGTCCCGTGGGACGGGCACGCCGCGACCCTCACCGCCCTGCGCGAGGAGCTGGCCGGCAAGATCGTCGTCGACTGCGTGAACCCGCTCGGCTTCGACAAGCAGGGCGCCTACGCGCTCGTCCCGGAGGAGGGCAGCGCCGCGCAGCAGGCCGCCGCGCTCCTGCCGGACTCGCGGGTCACCGCCGCGTTCCACCACCTGTCGGCGGTGCTGCTCCAGGACGAGTCGGTGGAGCGGATCGACACCGACGTCATGGTCCTCGGCGACGAGCGGGCCGCCACCGACGTCGTGCAGGCGCTCGCCGAGCGGATCCCCGGCATGCGGGGCATCTTCGCCGGCCGGCTGCGCAACGCCCACCAGGTCGAGTCGCTGGTGGCCAACCTGATCTCGGTCAACCGCCGTTACAAGGCGCACGCGGGCCTGCGGATCACCGACGTCTGAGCACGTCCCGCCGTGTCGGCCTCACCCCTGGACCCGGTCCGGAGGTGAGGTCGGCGACAATGGGGGCCGGCCGCCGGGCAGATCCCTTCCGGCCGGCCCGCCGTCCGCGCCCGAGGAGCCGCCCGCCATGCCCCGCACGTCCGTCTTCGCCCTGATCGTCGTCGTCCTCGCGCTGGCCGCCGCCGTCGTCTCGCTGACCCAGGGCTTCTGGCTGGGCCTGATCTGGATCCCGCTGGCGGGCGTCGCGAGCAACGTCCTGTGGATGAACCGGCGCCGGGCGAAGCTGGCCGCCGCCCAGGCCGCCGAACAGGGCTAGTTCTTCCGGCCGGGCTAGTTCTTCCAGAAGCTGAACAGGGCGCGGCCGAGCGCCGCGTAGGTGGAGTTCACCCCGAACAGGTCCATCACGTCGTAGATGATCCCGAAGAAGAACGAGTTGACCTGCGGCTGCCACAGCAGCGCGAACACGGCCAGCATCCCGTACGGGGCGAACGGCTCGACGGCGCGGCGCGCGTTGTACGACAGCCAGGGCTCGATGATCCCGTAGCCGTCCAGGCCCGGCACCGGCAGCAGGTTCAGCAGCGCCGCGCTGAGCTGGAGCAGGCCGAGGAAGCCCATGCCGGCTTCGAGGGCCGTCATCTGGTCGCCGCTGAACGCCAGGTGGTAGGACGGTACGTCGCTGTTGTGCAGCCACCCCGCACCCACCGGGATCAGCAGCACCGCGGCGCAGACCAGGTTCACCAGCGGCCCCGCCGCCGAGATCAGGCTGTGCTTGAGCCGCCCCTGGATCCGGTGCCGCTCGATCCAGACCGAGCCGCCGGGCAGGCCGATGCCGCCGAGGATCACGAAGACGATCGGCAGCACGAAGCTGAGCAGCACGTTCGCGTACTTGAGCGGGTTGAGCGTCAGGTAGCCCTTCGCGCCGACGCTGATGTCGCCGCCGTGCAGCGCGGTGCGCGCGTGCGCGTACTCGTGCAGGCAGAGCGAGACCATCCAGCCCGCGACGACGAACAGGAACACCCCGAACGAGGCGTTGCCGTAGCCGGCGTACACCGCCCAGCCGGAGGTGCCCAGTACGGCCAGGAGCACCCAGAACACCGGGCTGATCCGGCGGTCGTCGCTGCGCGAGCGCTGCGTTGCGGCGAAGGTCATGGTGTGGTGCTCCGGGGGTCAGGGGGGTGGAACGGGGCAAGCGGACGGCGCACCGATCATGCCGGGCGCGCCCGTGACCGGACAAGCCGTCCAGGGTGAACGTCCGGCGCCCTCGTCCGGGTTCCGGGGGCTTCCGTGGGTGCCCGGACAATTGTGCGCCCCCGCGACCGGACATCGACCAGAATGGTCCGGTGCACTACGGCATCCTCGGAACCACCACGGCCCATCACGACGACGGCACGCCGGTCCCGCTCGGCGGTGCCCGGCTGCGCGCGCTGCTCACCGCCCTGGTCCTGCGCGAGGGCCGTCCGGTGCCGGCCGACCTCCTGGTGGACGAGGTGTGGGACGCGGAACCACCGCAGGACGCCTCCGCCGCCCTGCAGACCCTGGTCGGCCGGCTGCGCCGCACCGTCGGCCGGGACGAGATCGGCTCCGGTCCCGCCGGGTACTGGCTGACCGGCCCCGCCACCGACCTCGCCGAGTTCCGCCGGCTCTCCGCCGAGGGCCGCCGCGCGCTGGACGCCCGCGACCACGCGCTCGCCGCCGAGCGGCTGCGGGCCGCCCTCGCGCTGTGGCGCGGCCCCGCGCTGGCCGACCTGCCGGACCGGGGCCCGGCCGCCCGGCTGGAGGCCCAGCGCGACGAGGCCCGCCGGCACCGCATCACCGCCGAGCTCGGGCTCGGCCGGGCCGCCGACCTGGTCGCCGAGCTCACCGAGCACTGCGAGCGGCGCCCGCTGGACGAGCCCTGGCAGTACCTGCTGCTCCGCGCGCTGCACGGGAGCGGCCGGACGGCCGAGGCGCTGCGCCACTACGAGCGGACCAGGCGCGCCCTCGCGGACGAGCTCGGCGTCGACCCCGGTCGTCAACTCCAGGACCTCCACGCCGAGTTGCTGGTGCCGGAGGAGGCCGTGCCACCGCCCAAGGCGCCCGCACGCGCCGTCGTCGCCGGGAACCTGCGCGGCCGGCTCACCAGCTTCGTCGGCCGTGAGAGCGATCTCGCCGCCCTGCGCGAGGCGCTGGCGACCGGCCGGCTGACCACCCTGACCGGCCCCGGCGGCTCCGGCAAGACCAGCCTCGCGGTCGAGGCCGGCCGCGCCGAACTCGCCGCCGGCCGCTGGCCGGAGGGCGTCTGGGTGGCCGAACTCGCCCCGCTGGAGAGCCCGGAGGCCGTCCCCGCCGCCGTGGTCTCCGCGCTCGGCCTGCGCGAGACCGTCCTGCACACCGGCAGCATCGTCGCCGAGGTGATCGACAAGCGCGCCGAGGACCCGCTGAGCCGGCTGGTCGAGCACTGCGCCCACCGCCGGATGCTGCTCGTCCTCGACAACTGCGAGCACCTGATCCAGGCCGCCGCCGACCTCGCCGCCACCCTGCTCGTCGAGTGCCCCGGCCTGACCGTGCTCGCCACCAGCCGCGAGCCGCTCGGCGTGCCCGGCGAGACCGTCGTGCCGGTCGAGCCGCTGCCCGCCCCCGTCGCGCTGCGGCTGCTCGGCGAGCGGGCCGCCGCCGCCCGTCCCGGCTACGACCCGGGCAGCGAGCCGGAGGCCTGCGCCGAGATCTGCCGCCGCCTGGACGGCCTGCCGCTCGCCATCGAGCTCGCCGCCGCCCGGCTGCGGGTGATGACGGCCCGCCAGATCGCCGACCGCCTGGACGGCCGGTTCGGCCTGCTCACCGCAGGCAGCCGCACCCTGCTGCCGCGCCAGCAGACCCTCCGCGCGGTGGTCGACTGGAGCTGGGACCTCCTCGGCAAGCGCGAACGGGCCGTCCTGCGGCGGCTGTCGGTGTTCGCCGGCGGCTGGCGCCTGGAGGACGCCGAGGCGGTCTGCGCCGACGGCGTCGAGGTGACCCGCACCGAGGTCGCCGACCTGCTGCTCTCCCTCGTGGACAAGTCCCTGCTGGTGGCCGACCTCGGCGACGGGGACCTGCCGCGCTACCGGATGCTGGAGACCATCCACGAGTACGCGGAGGAGCGCCTCGCCGAGGCCGTCGAGAACGCCGAGACGGAGGGCCGCCACCTCGCCCACTTCCGCGAACTGGTCGCCACCGCCGACCTGAGCATCCACGGCCCGCAGCAACTGCACTGGCTGGCGGTGCTGGAGCGCGAGCAGGACAACATCCGGGCCGCGCTGCGCCGCGCGGTCGACCGGCGGGACGAGGAGCAGGCCCTCGCCCTCGCGCTCGGCATGAGCTGGTACTGGTCGCTGCGCGGCTACAGCCTGGAGGCCCGCGGCTGGTACACCGCGATCGCCGCGCTCGGCCCCGACCCGTTCGACCCGGCCGGACCGGCCCCCGTGCCGCTGGAGCGCAACGTGCTCGCGTACGGCGTGCCGATGCCCGAGGGCGTCGTCGAGGAGGCCCGCCGGCTGCTCGCGATGTACCGGCTGATCGGGCTGTTCGAGGGGAACCTGGAGGTGCTCGGGGACCAGGAGGCGATCGCGGTCTCGCAGCACCTGCTGGAGGTGTTCGGCCCGGGGCTGCCGCAGTCCTACCGCTTCCCGGCCCTGATGCGGGTGTTCGGCGCCTTCCTGGCCGGCCGGCTGGAAGTGATGAAGGACCTGATGGACGACGCCGTGCGCGGCTGCGAGGTGCACGGCGGGCTGACCGACCTCGCGTTCGTCCTGCAGATCCGGGCCAAGGTGATGAACGACTGGCCGGGCGGGGCCGAGCAGGGCGTCCTCGACGGCGAGCGGTCCCTGGCGCTGTACCGGGAGGCCGGGGACCTCTGGGGGATCTCCCAGGCACTGGCCGCCCGCGGCGAGGCGCTGGCCAACTCGGGTGAGCCGGAGGAGGCCGCGGCCGCGTACGAGCAGGCGATCGAGCTGGCCGAGGTCCTGGGCGCGCCGCAGGAGGTGCCGATCCTGCGGGTCAACCTCGGCGCCGCCCTGCTGGAGCGGGACATGGCGCGCGGCGAGCGGATCATCCGGGAGACCATCGACGGCCTCGACCGGACGAGCCCGAACCACTCCGTCAGCGGCGCCTTCCTGTTCGGGCACCTGACGCTCTGCGGCATCCACGCCCAGCGCGGGGACTACGACCGGGCGCTGACCGAACTGGACCAGCTGGACGGGACCCGGGTGGGCGGCTTCAGCCCGGGTGTGGTGGCCGGTCTGCTCACCACCGCCCGCGGCTGGATCATCGCCCGCGCCGGCCGGCCGGAGGAGGGGCTGGCCCTGCTGTGCGAGGGCCGGCGGCTGCTCACCGCGATGGAGGGCGCGACCGGCTTCGCCGAGCAGATGACGGTCATGGTGGTGCCGGCCGTGGTCGGCGTGCTGCGGTCCTTCGCCGAACGGGACGCCGACCTCGTGAAGGCCCGCCTGGGCGCCGTGCTGCTCGCGGCCCACAACGGGATGAACGGCCCGAAGGGCGGCTACCTGGACCGCGCCGAGCGCGAGCGCTCAGGAGCCGCCCTGCGGTCCTTGCTGGGCGACGAGGCGTTCGAGGCCGCCTGTGCCGAGGGCCACGGCATGACCCCGCAGCAGACGCGCGCCGTCCTGGACGGGCTGATCGGCTAGGGCCACGGCACCAGGGACGGGGGGGGCGCCGCCCCCCGGGGGGGGGGGGCGGGGGGGGCGCCCCCCCCCCCCCCCGGGCCGGGGGCCCCCCGCCCCCACCCCCGGGGCAACCCGCCCACCCCCCCGGGGGGGGCGAGC
>NZ_JBHWGD010000033.1:0-54018 GCF_042733235.1 Kitasatospora sp. NPDC059722 | reverse complement strand
GGCCCCGGCTGGCCCCCGCCGCCTCCGCGCGCCGGCCGGTACGGGCGGCTCGGCTTGGGCCCCGGCCCCTGGGACGGCTCTCCCGCCCCCACCGGGGGGGGGGGGGGGGGGGGTCCGCCCCCCCCCGCGGCGGGCCGGCCGCCGGCCGTCACACCCGCTTGCGGAACCGCGCCACCGCGAGCGGGGCGAAGATCGCGGTCGACGCGGCGGACCAGATCAGCACGATCATCACCGGGTGGGCCACCGCCCCCTCGCCGTTGAGCAGCGCGCGGGAGGCGTCGGCCAGCGCGGACAGCGGGTTGACCTTGGTGAAGGCCTGCAGCCAGCCCGGCATCGTGCTGGTCGGCGCGAAGATCGAGCTGCCGAACTGCATCGGCATCAGGACCAGCATGGAGACGCCCTGGACGGCCTGGGCGCTGCGCAGCGACATGCCCAGCAGCATCGAGATCCAGACGATCGACATGCCGAACACCAGCGACAGGCCGATCGCGGCCAGCAGCTCCGGCACGCCGGTCTTCAGTTCGAAGCCGAGGATGAAGGCGAAGGTCAGCAGGATCGCGGAGGAGAGCAGGGCCCGCAGCGTCTCGGCCACGATCTTGGAGAGCAGGACGGAGGCCCGGCCGATCGGCAGGGTGCGGAAGCGGTCCATCACCCCGGTCTGGAAGTCGGTGTTCAGGCCGGTGCCGACGGCCAGCGCCAGCGTCATGCCGGTCTGCCCGAGCAGTCCGGGGATCATGAACTGCTTGTACTTGTCCTGGTCGCCGGCGAACACGGCGCCGCCGAAGACGTAGACGAACAGCACGGTGAAGACGATCGGCATCAGCACGGCGTCGAACATCGACTCCGGGTCGGCCTTGATCCGCATCAGGTTGCGGCGGGTCAGCGCGCCGATGTGGCGCAGGGTGCCGGCCAGGCCGATCCGGGTGTCGTCGGCGCCGGAGTCCTCGACCCGGGCGGGGGCGAGCGTGGCGGTGGTCATGCGACGGGCTCCTTGACGAGGCCGGCGGCGGCCGTGGTGGCCGCGTCGGCGGTGGGCTTGCCGGTGATGGCGAGGAAGACCTCGTCCAGGCTGGGCACCTTGGTGTCGATGCCGGCGATCGCGAAGCCGCGTCCGCCGAGCACCCCGATGACGGTGGTGAGCTGCTGCTCGTCGACGAGCGGTACCGCGAGCAGGCCGTCGTCGGGGGAGAAGGTGGCGGAGGAGACGCCGTTCTCGTGCAGGCAGCGGGCCATCTCCGGCAGTTCGGCCGGGTGGGCCGGGCGGACCTGGAGGATCCGGCCGCCGACCTTGGCCTTGAGCTCGGCGACGCCGCCGTTGGCGATCACCCGGCCGCGGTCGATGACGGTCAGCTCGTTCGCGAGCTGTTCGGCCTCCTCCATGTACTGGGTGGTCAGCAGCACGGTGCTGCCCTCGGCGACCATCCGCTGCACCTCGTCCCAGACCTCGTTGCGGGTGCGCGGGTCCAGGCCGGTGGTGGGCTCGTCCAGGTAGAGCACCCGGGGGCGGCCGATCATGCTGGCGGCCAGGTCGAGGCGTCGGCGCATGCCGCCGGAGTAGGTCTTGGCGATCCGCTTGGCGGCCTCGGTGAGCGAGAAGCGCTCCAGCAGCTCGGTGGCGCGGGCCTTGGCCTCACGGCCGGGGAGGTCGAGCAGCCGGCCGATCAGGTAGAGGTTCTCGTAGCCGGAGAGCAGCTCGTCCACGGAGGCGTACTGGCCGGTCAGGCCGATGGTGCGGCGCAGCTGCTTGGGCTGGCGCAGGACGTCGTAGCCGCCGACGAACGCGGTGCCCGCGTCCGGCTTGATCAGCGTGGACAGGACCCGCACCAGGGTGGTCTTGCCGGCGCCGTTGGGGCCGAGCAGGGCGCGGACGGTGCCTTCGGCCACGGTGAGGTCGACCCCGTCGAGGGCCTTGGTGTCACCGAAGTGCTTGACGATGCCGCGGACCTCGACGGCGTTGCCCGCGGCGACGGCTTGCCGGGAGCCGGGCCGGTCGTTCGGGGCGGTGGCGATTCGTGTCATGCCCCGAAGGGTGTCCGGCCCGGCTGTCAGCGGGCTGTCATCGCGGGGGAGGGCCCGGCGCGGCGCTGTCACCCCGCTGTCACGGGCGGCCGGGCGTGACAGCGCCGCCGGTGCGGGCCCCCGGAAACGGCTGCGGCCCCGCTCCCGGGGCGGGGAGCGGGGCCGGCCGGCGGCGCGTCAGTGGAAGCTGTGCTCGGCCGCGGGGAAGGTGCCGGCGCGGACGTCCTCGGCGTACGCGCGGGCGGCGTCGCCGAGGACGGCCCGCAGGTTGGCGTACTGCTTGACGAACTTGGGCACCCGGCCGGCGGTCATGCCGGCCATGTCGGTCCAGACCAGGACCTGGGCGTCGGTGTCGGGCCCGCCGCCGATGCCGACGGTCGGGATCGCGAGCTGCTCGGTGACCTGCTTGGCCAGCTCGGCGGGCACCGCCTCCAGCACGACCGAGAAGGCGCCGGCCTGCTGGACGGCCTTCGCGTCGCGCAGCAGCTGGTGCGCCGCCTCGTCGCCGCGGCCCTGGACCGGGTAGCCGCCGAGGGCGTGCACGGACTGCGGGGTGAGGCCGATGTGCGCCATCACCGGGACGCCGGCCTCGGTCAGGAGCTCGATCGAACGGGCGCTGCGCTCGCCGCCCTCCAGCTTGACCGCGCCGACGCCGGCCTCCTTCATCAGGCGGGCGGCGTTGTGCATGGCCTGGGCGGGGGACTCCTGGTAGGAGCCGAACGGCAGGTCGGCGACGACCATCGCGCGCTTGGTGCCGCGGACGACGGCGGCGGAGAGCATCACCATCTGATCCATGGTCACCGGCACGGTGGTCTCGTAGCCGAGGTGGCAGTTGCCGGCCGAGTCGCCGACCAGGAGGACGGGGATGCCGGCCTCGTCGAACACGCCCGCGGTGAGGGCGTCGTAGGCGGTGAGCATGGACCACTTCTCGCCGCGCTGCTTGGCGGCGGCGAGGTCGCGGACGGTGACGCGTCGGTTGGTGACCCCGCCGTAGAGGGTGGCGGGCGACGCCTGGTTCTGGGCAGGCGAAGGCGAAGAAGCGTTCATCGAACAGGCTCCTGAAGGGTTGTCGTCTCGTGGCGCCGTACGGCGTCCCCGGATCCCCTCCATGCTTGCACGCCCGGACGGCTGCGCAAAGACGGGTGCACGGGGCCCGGTGCGATCTGCGGCACACCGGGGGCCTTTGCCGCCATTTTGCGATACGGCGTCGTCTCGTATCGAAAATGCGGTTACGCTGTTCGGGGGGTTACGAGACGTCCGCGGCTCGGAATTGCCCGCCAGTGCCACACCATCACGGACGGGAAGACCAATGACCACCGCAGCCGCGCCGCCCCGCGTGCCGGAAGCCATCCACCGCCGCCGCTGGGCGATCCTGAGCACCCTGGTGCTCGCCCTGCTCGTCGTCGTGCTCGACAACTCGATCCTCAACGTCGCGATGAAGACCATCGCGACCCCGGCGCCGGTCGGACTCGGCGCCACCCAGAGCGACCTGGAATGGTCGATCAACTCCTACACGCTGGTGTTCGCCGGGCTGCTCTTCACCTCGGGCCTGCTCGGCGACCGCTTCGGCCGCAAGCGCGCGCTGCTCGCCGGCATGGTCGTCTTCGGGATCGCCTCGCTGCTCTCCGCGATGGCCGGCACGCCCGGCCAACTCGTCGGCTTCCGCGCCCTGATGGGCGTCGGCGCCGCGCTCGCGATGCCCGCCACGCTGGCCATCATCATGAACGTCTTCGAGCGCTCCGAGCAGCCCAAGGCGATCGGCGTCTGGGCCGGCGCGGTCGGTCTCGCCATCGCCATCGGCCCGATCACCGGCGGCGTCCTGATCGAGCACTTCTGGTGGGGCTCGGTCTTCCTGATCAACGTGCCGATCGTCATCGTCGCGGTGATCGCGATGGTGATCCTGGTGCCGGAGTCCAAGGACCCGAACCCGGGCCGGCTCGACCCGGTCGGCGTACTGCTGTCGATCATCGGCCTGGTCGCGCTGATCTTCGGCATCATCAAGGGCGGCGAGCTCGCCGACTTCACCGACGTGCAGGCCTGGGGGCCGGTGCTGATCGGCCTGGTGGCCCTGGCCGCGTTCGTCTGGTTCGAGCGCCGCACCGCACACCCCGCGCTGGACGTCACGTGGTTCCGCAACAAGGTGTTCAGCGCCTCCGTGGTCGTGGTCGGCGTCGTGTTCTTCGCGCTGATGGGCGTCTCGTTCTTCGGCGTCTTCTACATCCAGAGCGTGCGCGGCTACAGCGCGCTGCAGGCCGGTCTGCTGATGCTCCCGCTGGCCGCCGCCCAGCTGGTGTTCGCGCCCCGGGCCCGGCTCGTGGTCGACCGCTTCGGCGTCGCCGCCACCGCCGCCGTCGGCATGCTGCTGATCGCGGCCGGCTTCGTCGGCTACGCCGTGCTGACCGCCACCACGCCGATCTGGGTGCTGATCGTGCTCGGCCTGCTCATGGGCGCCGGCATGGCCCACGTCATGCCGCCGGTCACCGTCGCGATCATGGGCTCGCTGCCCCGCGAGAAGGCGGGCGCGGGATCGGCCGTCAACAACACCTTCCGCCAGGTCGGCGGCTCGCTCGGCGTCGCCGTCCTCGGCGCGGTGCTCTCCACCGTCTACCGCGACCACATGAGCGACACCCTCGCCGGGTTCCCGGCGGAGCTGCGCGACAAGGCGGGCGAGTCCCTGGAGGCCACCCTGGCCATCGCCGGCCGGATGGGCCCCAAGGGCGCGGCGCTGCTCGGTCCCGCCGACGACGCGTTCATCAGCGCCATGCACGTGGTCGCCTCGCTCTCCGCGGGCATCACCGTGGCCGGCGCGCTGATCGCCTGGTTCCTGCTCCCGCGCAAGGCCGCCGGTCCCACCGGCGGGCCCGGTGCCGCGGCGCCCGAGGTCGCCGACCGCCGCGAGAGCGCGGTGGCCGACGCCTGACCGGCGGCCGGCCTGAGCGACAATGAGTCCGAAGACGGGCCCCGAGCCCTGCCGCCCCGGGGGCACCCGGCGCGGCAGGGCAGCGGTCCGCCGCCACGGACCACCATCGGAGACAACGGAACGGCGCCCCCGCGCCCGCGCACATCCAGGGAGACCAGCGGGATGAAGACGGACACCCCGACCGCCGAGGCCGCGCCGACCTGCGCGGCCGTCCGCCGCGGCCGTCCGCGCAGCGAGGCCGCCGAGCTGGCCATCTTCACCGCGGTCGAGGACCTGATGGCGGGCGGTGCGAACCTGTCCGAGCTGACCATCGAGGGCATCGCCACCGCCGCCGGCGTCGGCAAGGCCACCATCTACCGGCGCTGGCCCAACAAGGAGGCCCTGCTGGTCGACGTGGTCAGCCGGCTGGAGATCGCGATGCCGGAGCCGACCGGCGTCAGCGCCCGGGACGACCTGGTCGCGATGATCGACTACATGCGGCGGCGCGGCCTCGCCAAGCGCAGCCGCTGGATCCTCAAGGCCGCCTTCGGCCAGATGCACAGCCTGCCCGAGCTGCACAAGGCCTACCACGAGCGGGTGGTGCGGCCCCGGCGCGAGGCCGCGCTCGCGCTCGTGCGCCGGGCCGTCGACGAGGGCGTGCTCCGCGCCGACCTCGACATCGAGCTGCTCGGCGACCTCCTGATGGGCCCGATCCTCTACCGCAGCATCCTGTGGGACGACTCCGACCTGGAGGACCCGGAGCTGGCCGGCAAGATGATCGACGCCCTGCTCGACGGCCTCGCGCCCGGCGCCTGAACGCCGGTTCGTCCCCGTCCGTTCCCGTCCGCCCCCGGCGTGGCCTCGCTCACCAAAGCGGGCCACGCCGGAACCCGCTCCGGCGGCCCCGCGTCTGTCCCGGCATAGGCTGAGCCGGGATCCGATCAAACCGGCACCAGTCCGGCATGCCGCCCGTACCCCCACGGGCCGGGCGGCGGACGGGCGAGGGCACGAGCGAACGGGAGCCACGGATGACGCAGGCGGACAGGACCGACCGGGTGAGGGGCGAGGAGAGTGCCCCGGCCCCCGCGGGTGCCGCGCGCGTCCGGGGGGACCTGGGCGGACGCTTCCTGGGCCTGCGGCACTGGGGCCGGGACGGCCGCGGTGCCACCGCGTGGCGGCGCGGTCTCGTCGTCGCCGCGCTGGCCCTGGTCACCGGCCTCCTGCTGGGCTTCCACGCCGACGTGCCGAACAGTCCCGGCAACCTCGGCAGCCTCCTGGAGACGTTCCTGCCGTGGCTCGGCCTGGCCGTGCCGGTGCTGCTCGTGCCCGCGCTGCTGCGGCGCTCGGCCACCGCGCTGATCGCCCTGCTGGTGCCCGCGGTGCTGTGGGTCAACCTCTTCGGCGGCCTGGTCACCGACAAGAGCGGCGGCCAGGGCGACTGGACGGTGGTCACCCACAACGTGGCCGCCGGCAACACCGACGTGCCGGGCACCGTCCGCAACCTGGTGGACTCGGGCGCGCAGATCGTCGCCCTCCAGGAGCTGGCCGGCAAGGCGCTGCGCGGCTACGAGACCGGCCTCGCGCCGGCGTACCCGTACCACGCGGTCGAGGGCACCGTCGGCCTGTGGTCGAAGTACCCGATCGCCGACGTCCAGCCGGTGGACCTCAGGATGGGCTGGACCCGGGCCTTCCGGGCCGAGGTCACCACCCCGCAGGGCCCGGTCGCGGTGTACGTCGCGCACCTGCCGTCCGTCCGCCTGAAGGCCGAGGGCGGCTTCACCGTCGCCCAGCGGGACGTCAGCGCACAGGCCCTCGGGGACGCGATCCAGGCCGAGCGGCTCAAGAAGGTGCTGCTGCTCGGCGACCTCAACGGCACGATGAACGACCGCAGCCTGGCGCCCGTCACCTCGCAGATGCGCTCGGCCCAGGGCGCGGCGGGGGACGGCTTCGGCTTCAGCTGGCCGTCGTCCTTCCCGATGGCGCGGATCGACCAGATCATGAGCAAGGGCGGCCTGCGCCCGGTCGAGTCCCGCACCCTGCCCCGGGACGGCAGCGACCACCTCGCGGTGGCCGCCGCCTACCGGTTCCAGTGATCCCTAGCCGCGCCGCCAGCGGTTGGTGATCGGCAGGCGGCGGTCCCGGCCGAAGTTCTTGACCGAGATCTTCGGGCCCGGCGGGTACTGGCGCCGCTTGTACTCGGCGGTGTCCACCAGCCGCACCACCCGGTCCACGACCGCCGGGTCGAAGCCGGCCGCGACGATCGCGTCCCGGCCCTCGTCGCCCTCGATGTAGCGGGCCAGCACGCTGTCCAGGAGGTCGTAGTCGGGCAGCGAGTCGCTGTCCACCTGGTCCGGGCGCAGCTCGGCGGACGGAGGCTTGGTGATCGTGTTCTCCGGGATCGGCGGCGCCTCGCCGCGCCGCTCGGCCTCCTCGTTGCGCCAGCGGGCGAGGCGGAAGATCAGCGACTTGTAGACGTCCTTGATCGGGCCGAACGCGCCCACCGAGTCGCCGTACAGGGTCGAGTAGCCGACCGCCAGCTCGCTCTTGTTGCCGGGCGCGAGCACGATGTGCCCCTCCTGGTTGGAGATCGCCATCAGCAGGGTGCCGCGCAGGCGGGACTGCAGGTTCTCCTCGGCCAGGCCGGTCAGTTCGGTGGCGGCCAGGTAGGCGTCGAACATCGGGGCGATGGAGACCGTGCGGAAGTGCAGTCCGGTGCGGCGGGCCAGGTCGGCCGCGTCGTCCTTGGAGTGCTCGGAGGAGTAGCGGCTCGGCATCGAGACGCAGTACACGTTCTCGGCGCCGATCGCGTCGACCGCGATCGAGGCGACGAGCGCGGAGTCGATGCCGCCGGAGAGGCCGATCAGTACGGACGTGAAGCCGTTCTTGGTGGCGTACGCCCGGGTGCCGGAGACCAGCGCGGCCCAGATCTCGGCCTCGTCGGAGATCCGCGGCGCCACCTCGGCGGCGAGCTTCTCCGCGGGGGCGGGCCGCGGCTCGCCGCTCAGTTCGGTGCGCACCAGGTGCAGGCCGTCGGTCAGCAGCAGGCCGTCGGTGTGGTCGCTGCTCGCGGCCGGCAGGTCGAGGTCCAGCACCATCAGGTGCTCCTCGAACTGCGGGGAGCGGCCCAGTACTTCGCCGTCCGCGCCGACGACGATCGAGTCGCCGTCGAAGACCAGCTCGTCCTGGCCGCCGACCATGTTGACGTAGGCCAGGGTGCAGCCCGCCTCGGCGGCGCGGCGGCGCACCAGGTCGAGCCGCTGGTCGTCCTTGTTCCGCTCGTACGGCGAGCCGTTGATCACCAGCAGCAGGCCGGCCCCGGCCTCGCGGGCGGCGGTGACCCGGCCGCCGTCCTGCCAGATGTCCTCGCAGATCGCCAGAGCGACGTCCACGCCGTCCACCCGCAGTACCGGCAGCTGGTCGCCCGGGACGAACCAGCGGAACTCGTCGAACACGCCGTAGTTGGGCAGGTGGTGCTTGGCGAAGCGGGTCACCACCTCGCCCCCGTGCAGCACGGCCGCGCAGTTCTGCGGCGAGCCGGCCGGGCGGCCGAGGCGCGGGGAGGCGTGCTCGGAGCGCCCGAGGTAGCCGACCACGACCGGCACCTCGCCCAGCCCTTCGGCGGCCAGCCGCCCGGCCAGCTCCACCAGTGCGGCCCGGGACGCCTCGACGAAGGAACGGCGCAGCGCGAGGTCCTCGACCGGGTAGCCGGTCAGGACCATCTCGGGGAACGCGACCAGCTGGGCGCCGGCCTCCACGGCCTGCTTGGTCCAGCGCACCACCTCATCGCTGTTGCGGGCGAGGTCACCGACCCAGGGGTCGATCTGGCTCAGGGCGAGACGGAGATTGGGCATGGTCCGCAGTGTAATCGTCGAACTGACGCAATGTCCTGGCAGGGGGGTCGGCACTGCCCTCGCGGCCGATGATCGGCCATGATGGGAGCAGTCGCTTCCCCTGGGTCCCTCGGGGGTCTTCCGCGCGTAACACGAGCGTAAAGAGCAGAGGTGAGACTGTCCCCATGGGCAAGCAGCAGCAGTTCGTGCTTCGGACGCTCGAAGAGCGTGACATCCGGTTCGTCCGGCTGTGGTTCACCGACGTGCTCGGGTTCCTGAAGTCGGTCGCGGTGGCACCGGCCGAGCTGGAACAGGCCTTCGAGGAAGGCATCGGCTTCGACGGGTCGGCGATCGAGGGCTTCGCCCGGGTGTACGAGTCCGACATGATCGCCAAGCCGGACCCGACCACCTTCCAGATCCTCCCGTGGCGCTCGGAGACGCCGGGCACCGCGCGGATGTTCTGCGACATCCTGATGCCGGACGGCTCGCCCTCCTTCGCCGACCCGCGCTTCGTGCTCAAGCGCACCCTGGAGAAGGCCTCAGAGCAGGGCTTCACGTTCTACACGCACCCGGAGATCGAGTTCTTCCTGCTGAAGAACCTGCCCGGCGACGGCACCCCGCCGATCCCCGCCGACCAGTCCGGGTACTTCGACCACACGCCGCGCGGCGTCGGCCACGACTTCCGCCGCCAGGCGATCACGATGCTGGAGTCGATGGGCATCTCGGTGGAGTTCTCCCACCACGAGGGCGCGCCCGGCCAGCAGGAGATCGACCTGCGCTACGCCGACGCGCTGTCGACGGCCGACAACATCATGACCTTCCGGCTGGTCATGAAGGAGGTCGCGCTGGAGCAGGGCGTGCACGCGAGCTTCATGCCGAAGCCGTTCTCGGACCACCCCGGTTCGGGCATGCACACCCACCTCTCGCTGTTCGAGGGCGACCGCAACGCGTTCCACGAGACCGGCGCCGAGTACCAGCTCTCCAAGGTCGGCCGCTCCTTCATCGCGGGACTGCTGAAGCACGCCGCCGAGACCGCCGCCGTCACCAACCAGTGGGTGAACTCCTACAAGCGCATCTGGGGCGGCTCCCAGCGCACCGCCGGCGCCGGCGGCGAGGCCCCGTCGTACATCTGCTGGGGCCACAACAACCGCTCGGCGCTGATCCGGGTGCCGATGTACAAGCCCGGCAAGCAGGGCTCGACCCGGGTCGAGGTCCGCTCGCTGGACACCGGCTGCAACCCGTACCTCGCCTACGCGGTGACGCTCGCGGCCGGCCTCAAGGGCATCGAGGAGGGCTACGAGCTCCCGCCCGGCGCCGACGACGACGTGTGGGCGCTCACCGACTCCGAGCGCCGCGCCCTGGGCATCCAGCCGATGCCGCAGAACCTCGGCGAGGCGATCGACCTGATGCAGCGCAGCGAGCTGGTCGCCGAGACGCTCGGCGAGCACGTCTTCGACTTCTTCCTGCGCAACAAGCGCCAGGAGTGGGAGGAGTACCGCTCCGAGGTCACCCCGTTCGAGCTGCGGAAGAACCTCCAGGTGCTCTGAACCGGCTCCCAGGCCCGCCCGGCGACCCACTGCCGGGCGGGCCTTCGCATGTTCCGGCGCGGCGGGTTACTGCATCCGGGGCGGTCCCGCCGCGCGGGCGTGTGTCGGCTTGCGGTGGCCGAGCGGGGCCGCTGGAGTGACGGCGATGGTCGGGCCGACGGCGTGAAGGAGGGCCGGGGTGGCGGAGCGGCGGAACGTCGGTGCGGTGGTGCGGGCGGGGGTGCGAGGGCTGGGCGACCTGCTGCTGACCCTGGGCGTGGTGGTGGTGCTGTTCGCGGCGTACTCGGTCTGGTGGACCGACCTGGTGGCGAACCGGGAGGCGGACGGGGCCGCGGCCCGGCTGCGCGGCGACTGGGCGGTCGCCGCGGCCCCGCCCGCCACGCCGGCGCCCGGGTCCGAGCCGGCGCCGGACCACGGCGATCTCGGGTTCCTGCACGTGCCGGCCCTCGGCCGGGACTACCAGGTGCTGATCAGGCTCGGCACGGACGACGAGATCCTGGCGGAGGGCGTGGCCGGCGCGTACACCGTGCCGCACCGTTCGGTACCGCCGTGGGAGGGCGAGGGGAACTTCGCCCTGGCGGCGCACCGGGACGGCCACGGGGCCAAGTTCCACGACCTGGACCGGGTGGGTCCGGGCGACGCCGTGGTCGTCGAGACCAGGACCCGCTGGTACGTCTACCGGGTCGACGGCGTCCTGCCGGAGACCTCCCCGGACGACGTGGGCGTGATCGCGCCGGTGCCCGTCGGCTCGCCCTACACCTCGCCGGGGCGCTACATCACGCTGACGACGTGCACGCCGGCCTACACCTCGCTCTACCGTCTGGTGGTCTGGGGGAGCCTGGTCCGGGAGGAGGCGATGACACCCGGGCGGGTGCTGCCGGCGGAGCTGCGCTGAGCGGCACCCCGCCCGGACCACGCGGTCAGCGTCCCTTCAGGGGACGGTCGACCTTCATCAGGTCGGTCTCCATGGTGACCGGGTCGGTGCGGGACGGCGGGGCGTGGAAGGTCCCGTCGCCGATCGAGAGGTTGAGGATCAGGTAGGCGGCGAAGTCCGGTCCGACGCCCGTCCCGTCGGACCAGACCGCGGTGAGCCGGTCCTGGGAGGGCCCGACGTACCAGGTGTCCGTGTCGGCGCCGAGCCTGACCGCCACGTACACCCAGCGTTCGGGGCCGATGTCCGGGCCGGAGTAGACGGTGCTGCTGGGGCGCAGGTGGTTGACGAACTCGATCCGGTCCGGGTGGTCCGCGTACCACTCGAACAGGTCGAGCTCGTGGCCGCCGTCCTGCCAGGTCCACAGGCAGGGCCAGGCACCGGTGTCCGCGGCGGGCAGCCGGACGTGGACCGTCACGAGGTCGCCGGTGCGGAGCCGGAACCCGCTGCCGCCGGAGTCGCAGGAGTCGCCGGTGGTCAGCAGGCCGGTGTTCCAGGAGCCGTCCTCCGGGTGGGTGGCGGTGATGGTCAGGTGCCCGGAGGCGGTGCTCAGCGCGTCGGTGGTCAGCCGATCCTGTTTCCAACTGTTCGGATTGTCGGTGCAGTTGGCATACGCGGCGGTCTTCCAGCCCCAGGACCGACCCGGTCCGACGTCGAGGGTGTCGAACCGTTCCAGCAGCACCGTGGTGTCCCGTACCGGCCGGGAGAGGGGGGCGGCCGACGACGGGGTGGCCGTGCATGTCGCGACGACCGTCACCGCCATCGCCATCAGTATTCGAAGATCCATGGCGTCAGGATCGCCGTCGGACGATCGGCCCGCGCAGTGGGTGGAGCCGTCCGGATGAATTCCTCGTTCCCGCCCCGGTTCGCCCGTCGCGGATTGGTGTGTTAATGCTGTGGACCGGCCCGGGCCGTGGTAGAAATCATGCGGGTTTTATGACGGTGGCCCAATGCTCGTTAATTCCCTCTGAATTCGCGAGTGAATTCACCGCAAGGGTTCGGACCAGCAGTGAGGAATATCTATGTACGGACTCGCTCATACCGGTGTCGCCTCGCTGGCATTGCTGGCGACCGGCGGTGCCGCCGCCGCGATCGGTGCGGCCGTGAAGTGGTTCGCCCGGCGGTGACCGAGTCGCTGACCGTGCTGATCCCGGCACACAACGAGGCGGACTTCATCGCTGACGCGGTGAAGTCCGCCTTCGCCCAGACGGTGGTGCCGCGCACCGTGCTGGTCATCGCGGACGCCTGCACCGACGACACGGCGGCGATCGCCGGGCGGTGCGGTGCCGAGGTGCTGGAGGTCGACCGGGGGAGCAAGCCGGAGGCGCTCAACCTCGCGCTCGCGCAGGTGACCACCGAGTTCGTGGCCCTGCTCGACGGGGACGGCTACTTCGCCTCCGACCGGGCGCTGGAGACGTGCCTGGAGCGGATGAACGCCAAGGACTACGGCGGCGTCTGCATGTCCGTCACGCCGCACAGCGTGAAGGGCGTGTTCCAGCGCTCCCGCATGATCGAGTGGGCGGCGGCGCACCGGATGTCCCGGACGGTGGAGTCCTGGCACGGCTGGGTCGCCGTACTGTCCGGCTGTGCGGGCGTGTACCGCACGGAGGCGGTCCGGGCGGTCGGCGGCTGGTCCACCGACAGCCTCTGCGAGGACGTCGAACTCGCGCTCAAGATGAACCGGGCGGGGCGCAAGGCGGGCTTCGTGGCGGGCGCCTACGTGTGCGTGCGCGACCCGGGCAGCTGGTCCGTCTACTGGGCGCAGAGCCACCGCTGGGCGGCCGGCTGGGCGCAGGCGCTGTACAAGCACCGCGGGCTTTTCCTCCGCAGCTGGGGATTCGCTCGGGTATTCGGTGCCATGCTCGTGGACAGTGCCCTGATGGCCATTGGATACCTTTCGTTGCTCTACCAGCTGGCCACCAGGTTCACCCATTTCGACGCTTTCCGCTGGATGGGCGTCTGGTTCCTGATGATGGTCGCCCTGACCTTCGGGACGGCTGCCCTGCAGATCGGCGTCCGGCGGACGCTCACCTGCTATCCGGCATATCTCGTGGTGGGCACCATGGGAACCGTGGTTTCCCTTTGGGTGATGTTCCGGGAATGGGTGCTGGGCCGGCACCTGACCTCCTGGACCGGTCGCCAGGGGCGGCGGGTCGTCATCACCCGGATGTCGGAGCGCAGACGGCTCGGCCTCACCCTCGCGGGTGTCGGCGCGGGCCTTCTCGGCACGGCTTCCGGCACCCTGCTGAACCGCGACTCCCTGGTCCTGACCGGCACGGCCGCGAGCGGTTCGGTCCTGCTGGCGGCCGTGCTCTGGTACCTGGTGAACCGGACGCAGGAGCAAGCCTGACGCCCTGACCCCACCCGCGCCACGGCCCCCGTGGCGCGGGTGGTCCGGCTCCTGGGAAGGTAGGTCCAGGGACCGCGCACCCGCGCGGGCGACCGGGCGGGCCGGGAGGGCATGGCGATGGCGATGGCGGAGGAGGGACAGCGAGCCGGGAGCCGGGTCAGCCGGCCGGAGATCCGGCTGGTGCGGCGCGGATTCACCGATCCCGCGCGGGCGGTCCGGCTGCTGGCGGGGCCGGGCCTGGAGGGCCTGGCCGACGACCCCGTCCTGCTGGACGCGCTCGGGACCACCGCCGACCCCGACCTCGCCCTGCTGGGCCTCGCCCGGCTGCTGGAGGCCGCCGACGAGGCCGACCGGCACACCCTGCGCGACACCCTCACCACCTCCAAGCCGCTGCGCGACCGCCTGCTCGGCGTCCTCGGCGCCTCCACCGCGCTCGGCGACCACCTCGCCCGGCACCCGCACGACTGGCACGCCCTGGTCACCTTCGAGCTGCGGGACATGCACCCCGGCCCGGAGGACTTCCGGCGGGCCCTCGCCGAGGGCGTCCGGACGGGCGCGGCCCGCAGCCCGGCCGACGCGCTGCGCGTCGCCTACCGCCGCTGCCTGCTCGCGATCGCCGCCCGCGACCTCTCCGGCACCACCGACCTCGCGCAGACCGCCGCCGAACTCGCCGACCTCGCCGGCGCCACCCTGCAGACCGCCCTCGACCTCGCCGCCGAGCAGGACCCGCAGGCCGCCGCGGCCTGCCGGCTCGCCGTCATCGGCATGGGCAAGTGCGGCGGGCGCGAGCTCAACTACGTCTCCGACGTGGACGTCATCTTCGTGGCCGAACCGCCCGACCGCGTCGACGGGCAAGGGGCCGTCGACGAGCACGAGGCCGTCAAGGCCGCCACCCGGCTGGCCGCCGCGCTCACCCGGCTCTGCTCGGACACCACCGGCGAGGGCACCATCTGGCCGGTGGACGCCAACCTCCGCCCCGAGGGCCGCAACGGCCCGCTGGTGCGCACCCTGGCCAGCCACGTCGCGTACTACCAGCGCTGGGCCAAGACCTGGGAGTTCCAGGCGCTGCTCAAGGCCCGCCCGGTGGCCGGCGACACCGAGCTCGGCGCCGCGTACGTGGACGCGCTGGCCCCGATGGTGTGGCAGGCCGCCACCCGGGAGAACTTCGTCGCCGACGTGCAGCAGATGCGCCGCCGGGTGATCGACTCCATCCCCGTGACCGAGGTCGACCGCCAGCTCAAGCTCGGCCCCGGCGGGCTGCGCGACATCGAGTTCTCCGTCCAGCTGCTCCAGCTCGTGCACGGCCGCACCGATCCGGCGCTGCGCAGCGGCAACACCCTGGAGGCGCTGGCCGCGCTCTCCCGCGGCGGGTACGTCGGCCGGGCCGATGCCGCCTCGCTGGACACCGCCTACCGCTTCCTGCGCTCGCTGGAGCACCGCATCCAGCTGCACCGGCTGCGCCGCACCCACCTCATGCCGACCGGCGAGGAGGACCTGCGCCGGCTGGCCCGCTCGCTCGCCGGGCTGATCAACGGCGACACCCGCACCGACCCGGTCGCCGCGCTGCAGCGCGAGTGGAAGCGGCACGCCGTCGAGGTCCGGCGGCTGCACGAGAAGCTGTTCTACCGCCCGCTGCTCGACGCCGTCGCCGAACTGCCGCCCGGCGCGGCCGGGTTGACCCCGGACGCGGCCCGGGCCCGGCTGGAGGCGCTCGGCTACGCCGACCCGGCCGCCGCGCTGCGCCACCTCACCGCACTCGCCTCCGGGGTCAGCCGCAAGGCGGCGATCCAGCGCACGCTGCTGCCGGTGATGCTCGGCTGGTTCGCCGACTCGGCCGACCCGGACGCCGGACTGCTCAACTTCCGCCAGGTCTCCGACGCGCTCGGGCGCACCCCCTGGTACCTGCGCCTGCTGCGCGACGAGAGCGCCGCCGCCGAGCACCTGGCCCGGGTGCTGTCGGCCGGGCGGCTCGCCCCCGACCTGCTGCTGCGCGCACCCGAGGCGGTGGCCATGCTGGGCGACCCGCAGGGCCTGGAACCGCGCCGCCGGGCCGCCCTGGAGCAGGAGATACTGGCCGCCGTCGGCCGCGCTGGGAGCACCGCCGCGGCCGTCGCCGCCGCCCGTTCGGTACGCCGCCGCGAGCTGTTCCGCACGGCCGCCGCGGACGTCCTCGGCCGCCTCGGCGACGACCCCGCCGAGGCCCTGGACACCGCGGGCGAGGCGCTCACCGCCCTCAACGCCGCCACCCTGCAGGGTGCGCTGCGGGCCTGCGTCGCCGGCTGGGAGGCCGAGCACGGGGACCTGCCCACCCGGATCGCCGTCATCGCGATGGGTCGGTTCGGCGGCCACGAACTGGGCTACGGCTCGGATGCGGACGTGCTCTTCGTCCACGAGCCCCTGCTCGGCTCGCTGGACCAGGACGCCGCCAAGGCCGCCCAGGCGGTCTGCAACGAGCTGCGCACGCTGCTCGCGGCGCCGTCCACCGAGCCCCCGCTGTTGGTCGACGCCGACCTGCGGCCCGAGGGGCGCAGCGGCCCGCTGGTGCGCACCCTCGCCTCGTACGCGGCGTACTACCGCCGGTGGTCGCACGCGTGGGAGAGCCAGGCGCTGCTGCGCGCCGAGCCGGTGGCCGGGGACGAGGAGCTCGGCGCGCGGTTCCGCCGGCTGATCGACCCGCTGCGCTACCCCGGCGACGGGGTGCCGGAGCGGGACCTCCTGGAGATCCGCCGGATCAAGGCCCGGATCGAGGCCGAGCGGCTGCCGCGCGGCGCCGACCCGACCACGCACACCAAGATCGGCCGTGGCGGGCTGGCGGACGTCGAGTGGACCGTCCAGCTGTTCCAGCTCCAGCACGGGCACGAGCTGCCGGGGCTGCGCACCACCCGGACCCGTGCGGCGCTGGCCGCCGCGGCCGGGGCCGGGCTGATCGGCGAGGAGGACGCGGCCGTGCTGGACGCGGCCTGGGTGCTGGCCTCCCGGGTGCGCGCGGCGGTGATGCTGGTGCGCGGCCGGCCGGGGGACAGCTTCCCCGGGGAGGCCAGGGAGCTGTCCGGGGTGGCGCGCTACCTCGGGTACGGCGCCGGGCACAGCGGGGAGCTGGTGGACGACTACCGGCGGACGACCCGGCGGGCCCGGGCGGTCGTGGAGCGGCTGTTCTACGGCTGAGCCGGGGTGGGCCGGGGTGGGCCGGAAACGCGGGAGGGGCCCCTCGTGGGGCCCCTCCGTACGTCTCTTCGCGGTCTAGCGGCGGCCGCTGCCGACGGCCGGCTCGCTCCACTGCTCGGGGACGGTGATCGGCTCCTCGGCCGTCTCCCGGGCGGGCACCCGCGGCAGCTTGTAGACCCACTCCTGGTAGATCCAGCGGGCGGCGAGGAAGCCCACCGTCAGGCAGATCTCGCCGCCGACGGCGTCCATCCAGAAGTGGTTGGCGGTCGAGATGATGACCACCAGCGTGGCCAGCGGGTACATCAGGCCGAGCACCCGGACCCATGTCCGGCGGGCCAGGAAGAAGATCGCCAGACCGCACCACATCGACCAGCCGATGTGCATCGAGGGCATGGCCGCGTACTGGTTGGAGACGTGCGCGGCGGGTCCGGAGGCCATCGAGCCCCAGGTGCCGTGGGCCTTCACGGTGTCGATGAAGCCGCCGTCGGTCATCAGCCGCGGCGGGGCCAGCGGGAAGAAGTAGAAGCCGACGAGGGCGATCCCGGTGGTGACGAACAGCACCGTGCGGGCGGCGACGTAGCGGCCGGGGTGGCTGCGGTAGAGCCAGACCAGCACGCCGATCGTGATGACGAAGTGCAGCGTCGCGTAGTAGTAGTTCATGCCCGTGATGAGCCAGCCGACGCCGTCCACGGCGTGGTTGACCGAGCGCTCGACCGCGACGCCGAGGTTCTGCTCCAGGTCCCAGATCCAGCGGGCGTGCTTCTGGGCTGTCGCCGCCTGCTCCGGAACGGCGTTCCGGACGATCGAGTATAGCCAGTAGCTGATGCCGATCAGGGCGAGCTCGAACCAGATCCGCGGCCGGGCCGGCGAGCGGCGCTGGTCGCGGACGCGGTCGCGCAGGGCGGCGGTGCGCGAGCGGACGGCCCGGGTGGCTCCGTCGGGGCCGCCGGACGGGGCCTGGCGAGCTCCGGAACCACCACCGTGCGCCTGGTCGGCGCGCCGCGCGCCGGCTTGCTGGATCTCGGTCGGTTCCCCCATGGACGAGAAGTCTGCCAGACGTCCCGTAGCCGTCCGCTCATCCTCTGGAAGTGGATTCTTCACCGGCTGTCCCCCTTGAGGGTTAGGGGGCGACTCCCACCGGGGTAGGGGGTGAGGTCGGGTCTGGTGCTTACCGGTGGGACTGGCATACGTCCCATTGTCACGCCGACCGGTGCGGGGCGCGCAATCGGGGTGCCCGAGGCGTGCGCGGATCGGTCGTGCGCTGCACTTTCCCGGCACGAAACCGTTTCTGCATCTTGCTGAAACATATTGCAGGCCGCTAGCTTCCAGGGAACTCGACCGCCCCTTCCCCTAAGGGAGCCCTCAGTGGCCGATACGCCGCTCAGCCCCCGGCGGAGCACCCCACGACGCAGACCCGGCCGCACGGCCGTCCTGCTCGCCGCCGCACTGACCGCCGCCACCCTCGGCGGCGCCCCCGCGGCCCTCGCCGCCGCCCCGCCCGCCCCGCCGTCGGACGCCGCACTGGCGGCCACCGCCGGGCGGCACGACCTCACCCGCGAGCAGTACTACTTCGTCCTGCCCGACCGCTTCGCCAACGGCGACCAGGCCAACGACACCGGCGGCATCACGGGCGGGCGGCTGGACAACGGCTTCGACCCCGCCGACAAGGGCTTCTACCACGGCGGCGACCTGGCCGGCCTGATCCAGAAGCTCGACTACATCCAGAACCTCGGCACCACCGCGATCTGGATGGCGCCGATCTTCAAGAACAAGCCCGTGCAGGGCACGGGGGACCAGGCGTCCGCCGGCTACCACGGCTACTGGATCACCGACTTCACCCAGGTCGACCCGCACTTCGGTACCAACGACCAGCTGAAGGAGCTGATAGCCAAGGCGCACGCCCGCGGCATCAAGGTCTTCTTCGACGTCATCACCAACCACACCGCCGACGTCATCGACGACGCCGAGCAGCAGCACGCCTACCGCTCGACCGGCGCCTACCCGACGCTCGACGCCGACGGCAACCCGGTCGACGAGACGGCCGTGGCCGACAGCGGAGCCCCCTGGCCGAAGATCACCAAGGACTCCTTCCCCTACACCCCGGTCTTCCGCACCCCCGCCGACGCGACCGCCAAGAGCCCGTCCTGGCTCAACGACCCGTCGCTCTACCACAACCGCGGCGACTCGACCTTCGTCGGCGAGTCCGCGACCGAGGGCGACTTCAGCGGGCTCGACGACCTCGACACCCAGAACCCCCGCGTGGTGAAGGGCTTCGAGAAGGTCTACGAGCAGTGGGTGAAGGACGCCGGCGTGGACGGCTTCCGGATCGACACCGTCAAGCACGTCAACATGGCCTTCTGGCAGCAGTGGGCGCCGGCGCTCAAGGACTTCGCCGCCAAGCAGGGCAACAAGAAGTTCTTCATGTTCGGCGAGGTCTACTCCGGCGACCCGGCGGTCACCTCGCCGTACGTCACCAAGGGCCGGCTCCAGGCCACGCTCGACTTCCCGTTCCAGGGCGCCGCGCGCTCGTACGTCTCGCAGGGCGGCTCGGCGAAGAACCTCGCCGACGTCTACGGCCAGGACTACCGCTACACCAGCGCCGACACCGACGCGTACGAGCTGCCGACCTTCCTCGGCAACCACGACATGGGCCGCTTCGGCTCCTTCCTCCTCGCCGACAACCCGGGCGCCGACGACACCACCCTCCTGAAGAAGGACCGGCTCGGCAACGAGCTGCAGTTCCTCACCCGCGGGCAGCCCGTCGTCTACTACGGCGACGAGCAGGGCTTCACCGGCGCGGGCGGCGACAAGGACGCCCGGCAGGACATGTTCGCCTCGCGGACGGCGTCCTACAACGCCGACCGCGTGCTCGGCGGCGCCCCTGGACCGGCCGACCGGTACGGGCAGGGCGGCGAGCTCTACCAGGGCATCGCCGGCCTCGCCAAGCTGCGCCGCGACAACCCGGCGCTCGCCGACGGCGCCCAGATCGAGCGGTACGCCGCCGACGGCGCGGGCGTGTACGCGTTCTCCCGGATCGACGCCGGGCAGCAGGTCGAGTACCTGGTGGCGGTCAACAACGCCACCGAGGCGAAGACGGTCACCCTGGACACGTTCTCCGCCGGGATGGGCTTCGACCGCATCTACCCGTCGGCGGGGGAGCACCTGACCAGCGGCGCCGACCGCAAGGCGACCGTCACCGTGCCCGCGCTGTCGTCCGTCGTCTACAAGGCGGGCGCCAGGCTCGCGCCGGTCGCCGCCGCGCCGCAGCTCTCGGTGCAGCCGCCCGCGGACGGCTCGACCGGGCTCGTGACGATCGGCGCGAAGACGGACGGCGGCTTCAACCGCGTCACGTTCACCGGGCAGATCGGCGACGGGCCCTGGCAGACGCTCGGCACCGCCGACACCGGGAAGTACGCCGTCACCCAGGACCTGAGCGCCGTCGCCCCCGGCACGGTCGTCCGCTACAAGGCCGTCGTGCAGGACTCCAGTGGGCACCTGCGCTCCGCCACCGCGAGCTTCACCACCGGCACCCCGGCGCCCAAGCCCGTACCCACGGCCACCGCGCGCCCGTACGCCGTCGTGCACTACAACCGGCCGGACGGGAACTACGACGGCTGGAACCTCTACGCCTGGGGCGACCTCGCGGACGGCGAGTCGACCCAGTGGCCGGCCGGGCACGGCTTCACCGGCCGGGACGCGTACGGCGCCTTCGCGTACGTGCGGCTCAAGCCGGGCGCCTCGGACGTCGGGTTCATCGTCGAGAAGGACGGCGTCAAGGACGTCGACGCCGACCGGCACATCGACGTGGGCAGCACCGGCGAGGTCTGGGTCAAGCAGGGCGACCCGACCGTGCGGACCACCGACCCCGGCCCGACGAGCACCCCGCCGGCCGGCACCGCCGTCATCCACTACAACCGGGCCGACGGCGCCTACGACGGCTGGGGCCTGCACGACTGGACCGGCGCCGCGAACCCCACCGACTGGGGCAAACCGCTGATGCCGGCCCGCCGCGACGCCTTCGGCGACGTCTTCGAGGTGCCCCTCGCCCCCGGGGCGACCAGCCTCAGCTACATCCTCCACAACGGCAACGACAAGGACCTCCCGGGCGACCAGTCGCTGGACTTCGCGCTCAACGGCCGGGAAGTGTGGATCCTCGGCGGCCGCGAGGGCTACCTCCTGCCCCAGAACGCCGCCGCCTCCTCGCAGTTGGACCCCGGCACCGCCAAGGCGCAGTGGATCGACGCGAAGACCGTCGTCGTCCCCGCGAACTACGGCGCCGCCGACGCGGCGCTCGCCGGCGGCACCAGCGCCCAGCTCGTCTACGACCCCGCGGGCGGCATCCGCGCCGACAAGGGCGTGCTGACCAAGCCGGGCAAGTGGATCCGGCTCACCCCCGCCCAGGGCGGGCTGACCGACGTGCAGAAGGCCAAGTTCCCGCACCTGGCGGGCTACCGGGCCTTCACCGTGGACGCCCGGGACGCCGCGCGCGTGCCCGCCGCGCTGCGCAGCCAGCTGCTGTTCACCGAACACCTGCCGAGCGGGGCCGCGTTGGCCGCGACCGGCGTGCAGATCCCGGGCGTGCTGGACGACTTGTACGCGGGGAAGGCCGGCCGGGTGGACTTCGGCCCGGCCTACTACGACGGCAAGGTCGCGCTGTCCGTGTGGGCGCCGACCGCGCAGGACGTGTCCGTCCAGGTCTTCGACAGCGCCACCGGGGGCACGCCCAGGACGCTGCCGCTGAAGCCGGACGACGAGACCGGTGTGTGGGAAGTCGTCCGCGACAAGGCCGAGTTGGACGGCAAGTACTACCTGTACCAGGTGAAGGTCTGGGCGCCCTCGGTGCAGCAGACCGTCGTCAACACCGTCACCGACCCGTACTCGGTCGCGCTGTCCGCCGACTCCAGGCGCAGCCTGGTGGCGAACCTCGACGCCAAGGAGCTCAAGCCCGAGGGCTGGGAGGACCAGAACGTCCCGGCGGCCGTCCCGCCGGCGCAGCAGCGGATCCAGGAGCTGCACGTCCGCGACTTCTCGGTCGAGGACGCCACCGTCCCCGCCGCCGAGCGCGGCACCTACCTGGCGTTCACCGAGTCGAACTCGGCCGGGATGCAGCACCTGCGCGACCTCGCCAAGGCCGGTGTGACCACGGTCCACCTGCTGCCGACCTTCGACATCGCGTCCATCCCGAAGGACAAGGCCGGGCAGAAGCTGCCGCCCTGCGACCTCAAGTCCCTTCCGCCGGACGGCCCGAAGCAGCAGGAGTGCGTGGCCGCCGTCGCCGCGGACGACGCGTACAACTGGGGGTACGACCCGCTGCACTACAACGTGCCGGAGGGCACGTACGCCACGGACCCGACCGGGACCGCCCGCACGGTGCAGTTCCGGCGGATGGTGCAGGCCATGCACGAGGCCGGGCTGCGCGTCGTGCTGGACGTCGTCTTCAACCACACCGCCGCCAGCGGCCAGGACGGGAACTCGGTGCTGGACCGGGTGGTGCCCGGCTACTACCAGCGGCTGGACGCCAACGGCAAGGTGACGACGGACAGTTGCTGCTCCGACACCGCGCCCGAGCACGCCATGATGAACCGGCTCGTCGTCGACTCGGTCACGCTGTGGGCGCGCGAGTACCGCGTCGACGGCTTCCGCTTCGACCTGATGGGCCTCGACCCGAAGTCGACCATGCTCGACGTGCAGGCCGCGCTGCGGAAGATGACGCCGGACTCGGACGGCGTCGACGGGAAGAACGTCTTCCTGTACGGCGAGGGCTGGAACTTCGGCACGGTGGCCAACGACGCCCGGTTCGTCCAGGCCACCCAGGCCAACATGGCCGGCACCGGCATCGCGACCTTCGACGACCGGATGCGCGACGCCGCCCGCGGCGGCAACTTCATGCTCGGCTCCGCGCCGCAGCAGGGCTTCGCCTCGGGCCTGTACACCGACCCGAACGGCTCGCCCGCCAACGGCACCCCCGACCAGCAGAAGGCCCGGCTCCTGCACGAGATGGACCAGCTGAAGGTCGGGCTGACCGGCAACCTGGCCGGCTACGCGTTCACCGACAGCTCCGGCAAGCCCGTCACCGGCGCCCAGGTCGACTACAACGGCTCCCCGACCGGGTACGCGAGCAGGCCGGGCGAGGCGGTGGAGTACGTGGACGCCCACGACAACACCGACCTGTTCGACGCCCTCGCCTACAAGTTGCCCACCGGCACCGCCCCCGCCGACCGGGCCCGGATGCAGGCGCTCGGGCTCTCGCTCACCGCGCTCACCCAGGGCGCCGGCTTCGCCCAGGCGGGCAGCGACCTGCTGCGCTCGAAGTCGCTCGACTCGAACTCCTACAACTCGGGCGACTGGTTCAACGCGATCCACTGGAGTGCCGCGGACGGCAACGGCTGGGGCCGCGGCCTGCCGATGGCGGCGGACAACAAGGAGCTCTGGCCGACGGCCCAATCGCTCCTGGCCAACCCGAAGCTGACCGTCGGCGCGGACGACATCCGGGCGACCACGGCGCAGTTCCAGGACTTCCTGCGGATCAAGCAGTCCTCGCCGCTGTTCTCCCTGCCGACCCTCGCCGACGTCCAGCAGCGGCTGTCCTACCCGCTCTCCGGCACCGCCGCCGAGACGCCCGGGGTGATCACCCTGCACCTGGACGGCACCGGTCTGGCCGGCGCCGAGAAGGGTGTCACCGTGGTCTTCAACGCCACGCCCACGGCGCAGAGCCAGACGGTCTCCGCGCTGAAGGGGACGGCCCAGGCGCTGCACCCCGTCCAGGCGGGCGGCGCGGACCCGGTGGTCAAGCAGTCCGGCTTCGACGCCGCGACCGGCACGTTCACCGTGCCCGGCCGCACCGTGGCGGTGTTCGTCCAGGGCTGACGACCTCCGACTCCCGGGCCCGGTACCGCCGTTGTGGCGGTGCCGGGCCCGGGTCCGTTCCGGGCTCGTTCCGGGCTCGTGCCGGGTTCGTTCCCGGGGCCGCTCGAAATGGCCGGAACCGCGCGGTGGCACGGCCGGAATGGTGACGTGTCGGGCCCCGCGGACGCTGCGCCCCGGCCGGGCGGTCCGACGTCGGCCTGAGCGCTGGTCAGTGCCGGTGCGGGGGACCCGAACAATTTGGCGCTCATGAAAACCGTTGTTGTAAGTGCCTTTACCTGTAACGCGGTTGAAGCACTTCGCGATTGCCCGGTGCGGACTCGAATCGGCCAAACCATGGCATGCATCTGTCATTAACGGCTCATTTGCTGCCACGATTCCCCCTGCTGCGGACGAGGGACCCCCCAACTCTCCCTCCCCGCGGCGGCTTTCCCCGTGCGCACCTCTGCACGCACCGCACACCTGCACTCCTCTGCACCTGACTCTGTGAGCACCGCTGCACCCCTGGCGCACACCGCCGCCGGGGGCCCCCACTGCGCCGCAACCCCGCGGCCCAGGTCGCCCTCCACCGTGCGCACACCCGCGCCGGTCGGTTAAGGAGTCCGCATGTCCCGCTACGCCCACGCCCGGAAGGCGGCGGTCGTCATGGCCGCCACCACCGCGCTGCTGGTGACCGGCATCCCGGTCATCGCCCAGGCGGCCGCCCCCGACGCGCCGACGGTCGTCGCCCAGCAGCTCTCCGCCCGTGCGGAGCTCCTCTCGTCGGCGAACCAGCAGGCCGCGAGCCTCGCCCAGAGCATCGGGCTGAGCGGCCAGGAGAAGCTCGTCGCCAAGGACGCCGTCCAGGACACCAACGGCGACCGCCACCTGCGGTACGAGCGCACCTACGCCGGCCTCCCGGTCCTCGGCGGCGACCTGGTCGTCCACCAGACCGCGGCCGGCGCCACGAAGGGCGTGACCAAGGCCAGCGACGCCGTCCTGGCGGGCCTGGACACCACCCCCGCGCTCGCCGCGCCGAAGGCCCAGGAGAGCGCGCTGGCCGCCGAGTCGGGCGCCGCGCTGGAGGCCGCACCGCGCCTGGTGGTCTTCGCCGCCAAGGGCACCCCGCGGCTCGCGTACGAGACCGTCGTCACCGGCAAGGGCGACGACGGCACGCCGAGCCGCCTGCACGTCGTCACCGACGCGGCGACCGGCGAGGTGCTCGGCAAGAACGAGACCATCGAGACCGGCACCGGCACCGGCGTGTACGTCGGCAACGTGCCGCTCACCACGACCCAGAGCGGCGGGCAGTACCAGCTCAAGGACGGCACCCGCGGCGGCCAGTACACGACCAACATGAGCAACGGCACGTCCGGCAACGGCACGCTGTACGCCAAGTCCACCGACACGTGGGGCAACGGCCAGGCCAGCAACGGCGAGTCCGCGGCCGTGGACGCCCAGTACGGCGTCGCCGCGACCTGGGACTTCTACAAGAGCGCCTTCAACCGCAACGGCATCCGCAACGACGGTGTCGGCGCGTACAGCCGCGTCCACTACGACAACAACTACGTGAACGCGTTCTGGGACGACTCCTGCTTCTGCATGACCTACGGGGACGGCTCCGGCAACACCCACCCGCTCACCGCGCTCGACGTGGCCGGCCACGAGATGACGCACG
Organism: Kitasatospora sp. NPDC059722; assembly: GCF_042733235.1. Lineage (NCBI taxonomy): Bacteria > Bacillati > Actinomycetota > Actinomycetes > Kitasatosporales > Streptomycetaceae > Kitasatospora > Kitasatospora sp. NPDC059722. The sequence goes on along the minus strand of NZ_JBHWGD010000033.1, from coordinate 28,756 downwards.
GCGTCACCGCCGCGACCGCCGCGCTCAACTACTCCGGTGAGTCCGGCGGCCTCAACGAGGCCACCTCCGACATCATGGGCAAGATGGTCGAGTGGAACGCCAACCTGGCCTCCACCCCGCCGAACTACTTCATCGGCATCCAGCTCAACATCAACGGCAACGGCACCCCGCTGCGCTACATGGACCAGCCCTCCAAGGACGGCTCCTCGGCGGACTCGTGGTACTCGGGCGTCGGCAACCTGGACGTCCACTACTCGTCCGGCGTCGCGAACCACTTCTTCTACCTGCTGTCGGAGGGCAGCGGCGCGAAGAGCATCAACGGGTTCAACTACAACAGCCCGACGGCCAACAGCGTCACGGTCGCGGGCATCGGCCGGGACAAGGCCAAGCAGATCTGGTACAAGGCGCTCACCGCCTACATGACCTCGACCACCGACTACGCCGCCGCGCGCACGGCGACGGTCAGCGCGGCCACCGACCTCTACGGCGCGAACAGCAACGAGGTCTACCAGGTGGGCCTCGCGTGGGCGGGCGTCAACGTCGGCCAGGCGCCGCCGAACCCGGGCGGCGTCAGCGTCACCAACCCGGGCAGCCAGTCCACCGCGCTGAACGGCTCGGTGAACCTGCAGATCCAGGCCTCGGGCGGCACCGCGCCGCTGTCGTACGCCGCCACCGGCCTGCCCACCGGCCTGTCGATCAACTCCTCGACCGGTGTGATCTCCGGCACGGCCTCCACCGCGGGCAACTACAACACGACCGTCACGGTCACCGACGCGGGCGGCAAGACCGCGACGACCAGCTTCTCCTGGGCCGTCTCCGGCGGTGGCGGCGGCTGCACGCCGGCGCAGTTGCTGGGCAACGCGGGCTTCGAGACGGGTTCGGCGGCGCCGTGGACGGCGTCGAGCGGTGTGATCGACAACAGCGCGTCGCAGGCGGCGCACGGCGGCAGCTGGAAGGCGTGGCTGGACGGCTACGGCTCGGCGCACACGGACACGCTGTCGCAGACGGTGACGATCCCGGCGGGCTGCAAGGCGACGCTGAGCTTCTGGCTGCACATCGACACCGCGGAGACGGGCACGACGGCGTACGACAAGCTGACGGTGTCGGTCAACGGGACCACGCTGAAGACGTACAGCAACGTGGACGCGGCGGCCGGCTACCAGCAGCGGACCTTCGACCTGTCGGCGTACGCGGGCAAGAGCGTCACGCTGAAGTTCACCGGCACCGAGGACGCCTCGCTGCAGACGAGCTTCGTGATCGACGACACCTCCATCCAGACCGGCTGACCTTCGGTCGGTAGGCGGGGCCCGGCAGCCGAGGCGGCTGCCGGGCCCTCGTCGTGTCCCGGTTCTCCGACGGCTGCGGCTACTGATGCGGAAACGTTTCGTCCCGTGCCTTGACGGTGTCTCCCGGCGGCTCTAAGTTCGCTGCAAGTTTCCGGCAAGTTACAGAAACTTCCTGCACCTTGGCTGCCCCACCCCAGCCGCCCCCCTTGGAGACGACGTGGTCACCACCGCCCCCACCCTCCCCCGGCCTTCGGCCGGGAGGACCCGCCGGCCCGCCCGCGCGGCCGGAGCGCTCGCCGCCTCGGCGGCGCTGGCGCTCTCGTTCACCGCGGGCCTCGGCGCCCCCACCGCCCAGGCCGCCCCGCCCGCCGACAACGGCAAGGACGTCACCGCGACCCTCTTCGAGTGGCGCTTCGACTCCGTCGCCCAGGCCTGCACCAGCACCCTCGGCCCGAAGGGCTACGGGTTCGTCGAGGTCTCACCGCCCCAGGAGCACATCCAGGGCCCCCAGTGGTGGACCTCCTACCAGCCGGTCAGCTACCGGATCGCCGGACGGCTCGGCGACCGGACCTCGTTCAAGAACATGGTCGACACCTGCCACGCGGCCGGCGTCAAGGTCGTCGCCGACACGGTGATCAACCACATGACGGCCGGCTCGGGCACCGGCACCGGCGGCACCGCCTACACCAAGTACAACTACCCCGGCGTCTACCAGGACCAGGACTTCCACACCTGCCGCCAGCCGGTCAGCAACTACCAGGACCGCACCAACGTGCAGGACTGCGAGCTGGTCAACCTCGCCGACCTGGACACCGGCAGCGCGTACGTCCAGCAGACCATCGCGCACTACATGGACGACCTGGCCTCGCTCGGCGTCGACGGCTACCGGATCGACGCCGCCAAGCACATCGCCGCCTCCGACCTGGCCGCGATCAAGGCCAAGATGGCCAACCCCAACGCCTTCTGGGTGCAGGAGGTGATCTACGGCGCGGGCGAGCCGATCCAGCCGTCCGAGTACACCGGCAACGGCGACGTCGACGAGTTCCGCGTCGGCACCGACCTCAAGCGCGTCTTCACCGGTGACAAGCTCGCCAACCTCAACGGCTGGGGCGCCTCCTGGGGCTACCTGCCGAGCGGCCAGGCGCGCAGCTTCATCGACAACTGGGACACCGAGCGCAACGGTTCGACCCTCAACTACACCTACGGGAACACCTACACGCTGGCCAACGTGTTCCTGCTCGCCTCGACCTACGGCTCGCCCAACGTCTACTCCGGCTACGCGTTCACCAACAACGACGACGGCCCGCCCAACGGCGGCACCGTGAACGCCTGCTACCAGGACGGCTGGAACTGCACCCACGCCTGGCGGCAGATCGCCAACATGGTCGGCTTCCGCAACGCCGTCGCCGGCACCGGCGTCACCGACTGGTGGTCCAACGGCAACAACGCGATCGCCTTCGGCCGCGGCAACCGGGGCTACGTCGCGATCAACCACGAGACCGGCGCGATCACCCAGACCTTCCAGACCGGCCTGCCCGCCGGCACCTACTGCGACGTCCAGCACGGCGACCCGCAGCCGGGCGGCGGCTGCACCGGCCCGACCTACCAGGTCGGCGCGAACGGGCAGTTCACCGCGACGGTCGGCGCGGGCGACGCGGTCGCGCTGTACGTCCAGCCCGGGACGAACGCCTCCGGCGCCTCGTTCAACGTCAACGCGACGACCTCGTACGGCCAGAACGTCTACGTCGTCGGCGACAACCCGGCGCTGGGCGCCTGGGACCCGGCCAAGGCGCTGCCGCTCTCGTCCTCCGGCTACCCGGTCTGGTCGCTGGCGCTGTCCCTGCCGGCCGGCACGTCCTTCCAGTACAAGTACGTCCGCAAGGACGCGAGCGGGGCGGTGACCTGGGAGTCCGGCGCCAACCGGACGGCGACGGTGCCCTCCTCGGGGACGGTCGCGCTGAACGACACCTGGCGGCCGTAGCGGTCGGGGATCCCCGTCGGCCGCGTCAGCGCGGTGTGACGGGGATCCCTCCTGCGGGTGGACCGACTGTTTCAAACCCCCGTTTCGGGCGAAAGCGCTGACACCATCGCGGGATGAGCACCACCCCCGTCGTCCTCGACGTCGAACTCTGCGGCGGGCGTTGGGACGGCCACCGCAAACGCGTCAACGCCGCCGCCCCGCCGCCCTCGCTGCGCATGCTCCTGCGGGTCCAGCTGCCCAGCGCCGAGAGCGGCGAGTACTGGCCCACCACCAGCGTCTACCGGCTGGGCGGGGAGGGCGGGGAGCTGCGCTACCGCCACTCGCACGACGAGTGACGAGTGACGCGTGACGTGACAGTGGTGGGTCAGCCGCGTCCGATGTACGGCATCGCGGTCGCCATCACCGTCGCGAACTGCACGTTCGCCTCCAGCGGCAGCGCCGCCATGTGCCGCACCGTGCGCGCGACGTCGGCCACGTCCATCGTCGGCTCCGGCGCGATCCGCCCGTCCGCCTGCCGCACCCCGGCGCTCATCGCCGCCGTCATGTCGGTGGCCGCGTTGCCGATGTCGATCTGCCCGCAGGCGATCCGGTACGGGCGGCCGTCCAGCGAGAGCGACTTGGTCAGCCCGGTGACGGCGTGCTTGGTCGCGGTGTAGGCGATCGAGTGCGGGCGCGGGACGTGCGCGGAGATCGAGCCGTTGTTGATGATCCGGCCGCCCTGCGGGTCCTGGGCCTTCATCTGCCGGAAGGCGGCCCGGGCGCAGAGGAAGGCGCCGGTCAGGTTGAGGTCGACGACCGCGCGCCAGGCGTCCACCGCCAGTTCGTCCACCGGGACGGCCGGGCCGAAGCCGCCCGCGTTGTTGAACAGCAGGTCCACCCGGCCGAAGCGCTCGGCGGCGGCCGCGAACAGCGCGTCCACCGCCGCCGGGTCGGTGACGTCGGTCGGCACGACGGCGGCCGGGCCGCCGGCCAGCCGGGCGGTCTCCCGCAGCGGCTCCTCGCGGCGCCCGGCCAGGACCAGCCGCCAGCCGGCGGCGCCCAGCTCGACCGCGACGGCCCGGCCGACCCCGCTGCCGGCTCCGGTGACGACGGCGGTCCCGGTGCCGGCGGCGGTTCCGGTGTCGGCGGCGGTCTGCTGGGACATGGCGGCGCTCCTCGTTCTCGGGTCCGAGCCGGCTCGGTTCTGAGCCGATCGTCGCCGATCGGCGGGGCCGCCGTCACTGGTGCAAGGACCCAAAGATCGCGTCGCTCGGCGCATTGTCCGCTGTGTACCCCGCCGTCCGGCGGGGGCCGCACGGGACATGTGAGGGGTTTTACCTGATCGCGAACAAACATTGGATTTCCGGTGGCCGACGCGCAACCGGCCCGCCCCGGCCCACGTCATAAGATCGCAGGACGGCGCGCTGCGGCGAGCCGCACTTCCGGGGGCCGCGCCGAGGCGCCCCCGGGCCTGTCCGGCCCCACCCGGGGGCCGCCGCCCGGCCAGCCGGCCCGGGCGCGTCATCGGTCGGAGAGTCCTCACCGTGCTTAGGCAGTCGTCCCGTTCCCGCGCCGTCCTGACCGGTGCCGCCGTGCTCACCCTGGCTGCCTCGCTCGCCGCCTGCGGGAGCTCCGGTGGCGGGAAGGGGGACAGCGCCAAGGCGGCCGGCACCCCGAGCGCGGCCGGCACGAGCTCGGTCCCCGGCGACCCGGCCGCCGCCACCGGCGCCCCCGCGCCGACCGGCGCGGCCCCGGCCTCGGGCGGCAAGGTCCAGATGCCGACCGGCCAGCCCTCGCTGACCAAGGTCCGCGACACCGCCGCCGGCCCGATCATGATGACCAAGCTGGCCGGCCCGAAGTCCGGCGTCACCGGTCAGGTGTGGGTCTGGCTGCCGCCCGAGTACAACGACCCCAAGTACGCGAAGACCGGCTTCCCGGTGCTCACCCTCTACGCGGGCGGCCAGAGCAACGGCTACAACACCTGGACCGACAACCAGCTGCCGATCCAGGAGGAGGACGAGCAGCTGGCCAAGGCCGGCAAGGCCCATCCGTTCATCATGATCATGCCGGTGCAGAACTTCAACAGCGACGAGAACAACGCGCTGGACTGCTCCGACATCCCCGGCCAGCCCAAGATGGCGACCTGGATGGCCCAGGACATCCCGGACTGGGTCCGCGCCAACTTCCGCACCCTGAAGGGCCGCGACAGCTGGGGCATCATGGGCGCCTCCACCGGCGGGTTCTGCAGCGCCAAGCTCTCGCTCCAGTACCCCGACGTGTACAAGGCCGCCGTCCCGATCGACGGCTACTTCATCCCGGACTCCCACCTGTGGAAGGGCCACGACGCCGAGCGGATGGCCAACAACCCCGACGTACTGGTCACCCAGGGCAAGGCCGACGTGAAGATGCTGGTCACCGCCGGCGGCGCCAACGGTTACGAGAAGGGCGTGGTCAAGAGCTGGGTGGCCAAGGCCGCCCCGCCGGTCGCCATCGAGTACTACGAGCAGCCCGGCGGCAAGCACCTGACCTCGGACTTCAAGAAGATGATCCCGGACACGCTGCAGTGGCTCACCAAGAACCTGGCGGGCCCGGCGGCCGACTGACGCCGTCCGTGCGGACACACCGACCGCCGGTGCGGGGGAGCGATCCCCGGCACCGGCGGTTCTTTTCATCCGGCACTCTCCCCGGCCGTGCGGCACCGCCGTCGGCCGGGCCGCGCAAAAGGCTGTGACCTGCGCGTCAATCGGACATTGATTCACCTCTGATCGACTGCACGCACAGTGAACGGGGCCGCCTTCCGGGGGCCGTGATCCGCACGACCCGCCGATTCGTGAAGAGAGTGCCATGCCGATCCACCTGCTGCCGCCGCCGTCCGCCACCGCACCCGAGCGGACCGAGGACGAGGAGCCACAGGCGGTCCGCTTCGCCGGGCTGCGGTTGGTGCACGCCGCGCTGCGCCGCGACCTCGCCCGCCTGCCCAACGCGCTGCGGCTGCTGCAGCCCGGCGAGGACGCCAAGGGCGAGGCGCTGCTGCGGCACTGGGACTTCGTGACGGCGATGCTGACCTGCCACCACGAGCAGCAGGACACCCGGATCTGGCCGATCGTGCGCCGCTTCGCGCCCGAGCTGCGGCTGCTGCTCAACTGGCTGGAGTCGGACCACCACAACCTCGACCACTCGTTCACCCGGGTCACCACGCTGGTCCGGATCGCCAGCCGGGACACCGGGAGCGTCTGGCCGGTGGCGTACGCGATCGAGGACCTGGCGGCCCGGCTGGAGACGCACCTGCGGATCGAGGAGCGCCAGCTGCTCCCGCGGATGGCCGGGGTGTTCGCCGACAACTCGCGGGTCGGCGGCCTGCCCGAGCTGCTGGACCTGCTGCGCTCGGCCGACGGCCCGGGCTCGGCCGACGCGCTGGCCTGGCTGCTGGAGGGCGTGGAGCCGTCCGTCGTCGACCGGCTGCTGGCCGAGTGCGACGACGACGTGGCCCGCTCCTGGCCGCACTGGCGGGCGACCTACGAGCGCTGCACCTCGCCGCTGTGGGGGCCGGTGGGCGACTGGGGGATCCTTCCCGACTGAGCCCGGGGCCCTTTCGCAGGCCGTCGATCTACGCGCGTGGCAGTGTCACGGGCATATGCGGTGACCCGCGTGCGGGCCCCGGCGCAGGCGGGGCACGCGTGGGCAGGCGGGGGTAGGCGGGGCACGCGTGGGCATGCGGGGCACGCCTGGGCAGGCGCGGGCATGCGGGGCACGCGTGGGCGGCTACTCCGGCAGGCGGTTCAGCCACTCCAGCGGGGCGACCAGGATCGCCCTGTCCGGCGAGCCGTCCCACTCCACCGACAGGCCCTCCGCCGTCAGCGCGACCACCACCTCCCGCCCGATCCCCACCGTCCGGAGCGCCGCCGCGTCCGCCGAGCCCTCCCCGTCCGGCCCGCCGGCCGCCCGGAATCCGCCGTAGCGCAGCATCAGACCCTGCCCGGCGGCGGCGCGTTCGGTGTCCTGCTGGTGGAAGAACACGAAACCGCGCGAGTCCTCGTCGGCCTCGTCGCCGATCTCCGCGTAGCCGCAGCTCGCGCAGCAGGTGAAGTCCATCGCCGCGACGACGCCCTCCCCCTCCAGAGCGTCGAAGGCCGCGCCCAGCCGGTCCACGTCGGTGACCTCGGGCCAGCCGGCCTGCTCGGCCAGCCGCTCCTCCCAGAGCGGAGCCACGATCAGCTCCGCCTCCTCCTCCGTCAGCCCCTGGTCGTCGAGGAGTTCGGCCAGGGACCCGGCTATCTCGTCCGGCTCCTGGAAGCCGCACCGGATCAACTCGCGGGCCCGGTCACGGGCTTCGCTGAGCACCTCGGGGTCGAGCTCGGGCATCGGCGTCTCCTGCGTCATGCCCGCATCCTCGCACCCGCCACCGACAGCGCCCCGGTCGCACGGGCCTGCTACCGTCCCGGCGGTGACCTCGCTGCTGCAACCCCCGCTGATCACCCGCCTGCTGGCCGCCGACCGCATCCTCGTCGCGGGCGCCGGCGGCGGCTTCGACGTCTACGCCGGCCTCCCCATCGCGCTCGCCCTGCGCGCCGCCGGCAAGGAGGTGCACCTGGCCAACCTCTCCTTCACCCACCTCTACGGCCTGCCCGGCGAGGTGTGGTTCGAGCCCGACGTGGCCAGGATCGGCCCGGACACCGCGGCCCCCGAGGGCTACTTCCCGGAGCGCACCCTCGCCCGCTGGCTGCACCTGCACGGCATGCCCGACACCGTCTGGGCGTTCCCCTCGGTCGGCGTCCAACCGCTGCGCGACGCCTACCGGCTGCTCATCGACCACCTGGGCGTCGACGCGGTCCTCCTCGTCGACGGCGGCACCGACATCCTGATGCGCGGCGACGAGGCCGGGCTCGGCACCCCCGAGGAGGACATGGCCAGCCTCGGCGCGGTGGCCGGCCTCACCGAGGTGCCGGAGCGCCTGGTCGCCTGCCTGGGCTTCGGCGTCGACGCCTACCACGGCGTCAACCACTCGCTGGTGCTGGAGAACCTCGCCGCCCTCGACCGGGCCGGCGGCTACCTCGGCGCCTTCTCCGTCCCCCGCGACAGCCGCGAGGGCGCGCTCTACCTGGACGCCGTCGAGCACGCCAGGGCCGCGTTCCCCGAGCACCCCAGCATCGTCAACGGCTCGGTGGCGGCGGCGCTGCGCGGCGAGTTCGGCGACGTCCGCTTCACCGACCGCACCAAGGACGGCGAGCTCTTCGTGAACCCGCTGATGGCGATCTACTTCGGGGTCACGGTCGAGGCCCTGGCAGCCGAGCACCGCTACCTGGACCGGCTCGAACGCACCGTGCTGACGCGGCAGATCAGCACCGTCGTCGGGGAGTTCCAGGACGAGCTGCCGAAGCTGCGCCCGCCCCGGCAGTTCCCGCACTGACCGCTGCGGCTCGCCGGCCCTGCCGTGCGCTCAGCCGTGCGCTCATCCGCGGGCCCCGCCGTGCGCTCATCCGTGCGCTCATCCGTGGGCTCAGCCGTTCGCGAGGCGGAACTCCAGGTTGCCGAACCGGACCTGGTCGCCCGGGCGCACCCGGACACCGCCCGCGATGCGGTGCCCGTTCACGTGGGTGCCGTTGGTCGAGCCGAGGTCGTACAGCACCCAGCCGCCGCCCTCGTGCCGCAGTTCGGCGTGGTGGCGGGAGACCGAGGCGTCGTGCAGCCGCAGCCCGGAGCCGGGGATCCGACCGATCGTCAACTGCGTCGCGCCGGCCTGCGGGAGGTTCAGTCCGGGCAGCCTCTCGATGCGCCAGGCCCGGCCGATCCGCTCGCCGAACGCGGAGATCCGGCCCACCGTCCGCAGCACGAACCGCTCCACCGGGCCGCCGGTGGGCAGGTCGGCCATCACGGCGTCCAACTCGGCGCGGCTGGTGGCCTGGAGGACGACCTCCATCCGGCCGAGGAAGGTGTCGTGCGAGAGCCGGCCGCTGCCCGCGCCGTCGCGCAGCACCCCGAGGGCCCGGTCCCGTTCGTCCTCGGACGGCCGGACGGCGTGCGTCCGGATCTCAGGCTGCGTCATGTCCCGATTGTCGGCGGCGCCGTGCCCGGCTGTCCAGGTTCCGGCCGCCAGCCGCCCGGTGTTCCCGCCTCCCCCCGGGAAGCAGGACACCACCGGGCGGCCGGCGGTTCCGCGGTCCGGTCAGGATTTCCTGGCGGCGGCCAGGATCTTCTCCGTGGTGTGCAGGAAGCGGGAGGTGACCGAGCCCTGGTAGCGCTTGTCGAACAGGTCGTTGGTGACCCACCTGCCGTCCTTCAGGTGCACCACGACGTACGCGGCGCCGGCGTCCGCCCCGAGCACGTCGTAGTCGCCCTTCGGCGAGGTGTGCGGCGCGGCGAGGTCCGCGGGCAGCGGCTCGGAGAGGAAGGCGATCACCAGCCGGACGTCCGGCGTCACCTCGACGCCCCGGAACGGCTCGGCCGCCAGCAGGGCGGCCACCTCGTCGACCGTGCGCAGCATCACCGGGACGGGGTAGCCGAGCGACTCCGCCAGGTGCCGCTCGATGCGCCGGGTGAGGGCGGCGCGGTCCGGCTCGTCCGTCGTGAAGAACACGTTGCCGGTCTGGATGTACGAGCGGACGCCGGCCAGCCCGAGCTCGGTGAAGAGCGCCCGCAGCCGCTCCATCTTCACGGTGCGGCCGCCGACGTTGATGGCCCGCAGGAACGCGATGTACGTGGTCGTGGTGGTCACCCGGCCAGTCTGGCACCGCCCACCGACAAGGCCTTCGCGGCGGGCGGGGGGCGGCGGGCGGGGCGGTTGTCAGCACCCGGTGCCAGACTGGCGCCATGGCTACCTGGCAGGATTTCGAGCAGGAGGCCCCCGACATCGCGCCCCTGGTACGGGCCCGGTTCGAGGCCAACAAGCACCACGTCCTGGCGACGCTGCGCAAGGACGGATCGCCCCGGGTGAGCGGCAGCGAGGTCGACTTCATCGGCGCCGACGCGATGCTCGGGTCGATGTACGGCTCGATGAAGGCCCGCGACCTCCAGCGCGACGGCCGCTTCGCGCTGCACTCGCACCCGGGCGACGAGACCATGGCGGGCGGCGACTCCAAGCTGTCCGGCCGCGCCGTGGAGCTGACCGACGAGGCCGAGCTCACCGCCTACGTCGCCGATCTGCCCGAGCCGCCGCCCGGCCCGTTCCACGCGTTCCGGCTCGACCTGGAGCAGGTGGTGCACACCGGCCTGGCCGACGGCCACCTGTGGGTCTTCAGCTGGCACCCCGGCCGGCCGGTGGAGCGCACCATGCTCCACTGACCGGCCCGGGCGCCGGGCCGCGCTACGGCAGGACGGACTTGACCGCCTCGGGGGTCCGGGCCACGACGGCGTGGCCGTCGTCCGCGGTGATGATCGGGCGCTGGATGAGGATCGGGTGCTCGGCCATCGCCGCGATCCAGCGCGCCCGGTCGCCGGGCTCCTTGGTCCACTGCTTCATCCCGAGGTCCTTGGCGACCTGCTCGTCGATGCGCGTGATGTCCCACGGCTCCAGGCCGAGCCGCTCCAGCACCGCCTCCAGCTCGGCCGCGCTCGGCGGGTCCTCCAGGTAGCGCCGCACGGTGTACTTGGCCCCGGCGGCCTCCAGCTCGGTCAGCGCCGACCGGCACTTGCCGCAGCGGGGGTTGATCCAGATCTCCATGCCGCCCACCCTACCGAGCGCCGCCGTGCCCGACGGACCGCGCTCCGGCCCGGACCGCGGACCCGAACCGGCCGCGCTCCCGGCCCGGACAGCGGACCCGAACCGGCCGCGCTCCCGGTCCGGGCCGCGGACCCGAACCGGCCGTGCCCCGGGAACTCCCGGGCACCTGGCGGTGGTTCACGAACCGGAGACAGCGGTCCGGGCCCGGGACACCGGCCGGGGAGGGGAGCAGCGGATGGACGGCGCGGCGATCGTCGAGCACCTTCTGACCAGCGAGGGCAGGGCCGATCCGTACCCGCTGTACGCGCGGGCGCACGAGCTGGGCGGTGCCGCCCCGGCCGGGCCCGGATTCCTGCTGGCGCTCGGCCACGGCACCGCCGACCGGGTGCTGCGCACCCCCGGCTTCGGCGTCGCCACCCCCGAGATGCAGGCCGGCCTGGCCCCCGAGTTCGCCGAGCACTCCTCGCTGGACCTGTTCGGCCGCTCGATCCTGGAGCGCGAGGCGCCCGACCACGCGCGGGTCCGCTCGCTGATCGCCTCGGTGTTCACCGCCCGCCGGGTCGCCGCGCTGCGGCCGGCCGTCGAGGCCGCGGTCGCCGGGCTGCTCGACGAGATGGCCGGGACCGGTGCGGAGGGCTCGCCGGTCGACTTCATGGACGCCTTCGCCCACCGGCTCCCGGTCGGCGTGATCTGCGAACTGCTCGGCGTCCCCGAGGGCGACCGCCACCTCTTCCGCGGCCTCGCCGCGGACCTCACCGTCGCCCTGGAGTTCGTCCAGGACCCGGCCGAGCTCGACGTCGCCGACGAGGCCGCCGACGAGCTGGCCGGGTACTTCACCGGGCTGGTCGCCGAGCGCCTGCGCCACCCCCAGGACGACCTCGTCACCGACCTCGCCCGGATCGCCGCGGACGACCCCGCGCGCCTGACCGGCCGCGAGCTGCTGGCCAACCTGGTGCTCCTCCTGGTGGCCGGCTTCGAGACCACCACCAACCTGCTCGGCAACGGCCTCGCCCTGCTCTTCCGCCACCCCGGCACGGCCGCCGCCCTGCGGACCGGCGCGCTCTCCCCGGCCGCCTTCACCGAGGAGGTGCTGCGCTACGACGCACCGGTCCAGCTGACCTCGCGGATCGCGCTCGCCGAGGGCCTCACCGTCGACGACCTGCCCGCGCCGCCCGGCAGCACGGTGCTCGTCATGATCGGCGCCGCCAACCACGACCCGGCCCGCTACGACCGCCCGGAGGTCTTCGACCCGACCCGCACCGGCAGCCAGCCGCTCAGCTTCGGCGCCGGGCCGCACTTCTGCCTGGGCTCCCGGCTGGCCCGCCTGGAGTCCGAGATCGCGGTCGCGGCCGTGCTCGACCGCTTCCCCCGGCTCGCCCCGGGCGGCGTGCCCACCCGCCGCGACCGCCTGGTCCTGCGCGGCTACGAGACGCTCCCGGTCACCGTCCGCTGACCCCCGCCGGGGCCGGTCACCCTCCGCCGCCGACCGGCCCTGCGCCGACCGGCCCTCCGCCCGTCACCCTCCGCCGCCCGCCCCTGACCGCACGCATCCGGGACGTTCGACCATTCGTGGCGGGGTCCACCGTGGTGGAGCATGGAGGGACGAACCGGGTCATTCCGCCCGGTGGTCCAGGAGGTTCCCGCCGTGCCCGCAGCGCCCCGCCCGCCGTTCCGGGCGGCCGTGGAATCCAGGGTGCCGCGTTGGGTGCCCTGGCTCCCCGTCCTGCTGCTCGTCCTGGACCTCCTCACCGAGGCGATCGTCCCGGACGCCGTCGCCGCCGGGTTCCTGCTCACCGCGCTGCCCGTCGTCGCGGCGTTCAGCTACGGCCCGGCGGTGACCGCCGCGACCACCGTCGGCTCGGTCGCCCTGCAGCTCGTCCTCGCCCTGCGGGCCGGCCACATCGACGAACAGCACCACGTCTGGGTGTACATCGCGACGCTGCTCTCCGGAGTGATGGGCACCGCCCTGTCCTGGCAGCGGATCCGGCAGAACCGCAACCTGCTGCACGCCCGCACCGTCGCCGAGACGCTCCAGCGCACCGTGCTGCGCCCGGTCCCGGAGCGCGCCGGCGGCCTGCGGGTGGCCGGCCTCTACCGCCCGGCCCAGGCCGAGGTGCTGGTCGGCGGCGACCTGTACGAGGTGTGCGACACCCGCTTCGGCGTGCGGGTGCTGCTCGGCGACGTCCGCGGCAAGGGCCTCGGCGCGGTACGGACGGTGGCGGACGTGCTGGGCGCCTTCCGGGCCACCGCGCACGACACCCCCGACCTGGTCGAGATCGCCGACCAGCTGGACCGCGCGGTGCTCCGTGACGCCGCCGACCGCGGCGACGACGAACTGTTCGCCACCGCCGTCCTGCTGCAGTACCGCCCGGGCTCCGACTGCGTGGAGATCGTCAACCGCGGCCACACCACCCCGCTGCTGCTCGCCGGCCGCACCATCACCCCGATCGCCTGCCCCGACGAACTCCCGCTCGGCCTCGGCAACCTGGCGCCCGCCGACGAGCACGGCAAGCCCACCGCCGTGGCCCTGCCGCCGGGCAGCACCGTCCTGCTCTACACCGACGGCGTCAGCGAGGCCCGCGACGCCACCGGCACGTTCTACCCCCTGGCCCCACGCCTCGCCGCCCTCGGCACGACGTCCCCGGACCGCGTGGTCGCCTTCCTCGCCCAGGACGTCCACGAGTACGCCGGCCTCCTCGCCGACGACCTCGCCCTCCTGGCCCTCACCCCCGAGCCCACCTGACCCGGGCCGGGCTCCGTACCGCGCGTGTCCTCTGCTTCGGCTTTCGGTCACCAGGAGCCGTGTTCGAGCCAGTCATACAGGATCGTGGATCCTCAACTGCCCATCCGTACAATCCTGTTGGTGTCGGCGCCGTGCGCCTGCCCCGGAACTTCCAGCGTCCCGCGCGATGCTGTCACCGCACCGATCGTGCACCCGCCAACACCGAGCCTCCACTGCGTGTCTTTCGTCCGCATCGTGTGAAACGCCGAGGTAGGGAGTCCTCATCGTGCCCTCTTTGCTGCACTACGCCGTCGTCACGGATCCGACCTCGCTGCAAGCGTCGCTGCCGGGGGCACCGTCGGTGGGAACGGTGTACGTGATCGTCTCCAACACCCATCAGTCCGAGGTGAAGTGGGACTTCATCGACGTGGAGATACCGGTGGGCAGCGGCCGCGACGACCTGACGGGTGATCCGACGGCGATCAGTGCGAGCATCGAGAAGGACTACACGGTCTGGCGGGAGGAAGACCCGACCTTCGGCTGGGACGGCACCCTCGGCCGCTTCAGAGCGCATGCCCCCTCCGGGGGGAGGCTGACCCTGCCCGACGAGGAGTCGCTGGTCCTGGTCCTGGAGAACATCCCCGTTTCCGACCTGGCGGGACCGGTCCGCCTGAAGATCCACGAGCGGTCCGGCGGCGGTGACGACAACATCCCCATCCGGCGGGCGAATTTCACCACCACTCTCGGAGTGGTGAAGCAGGCTCCGAGGATCCCGCGCAACTTCCGCCCGGAGAGCAACTCCTTGGTGGACGTGGACGCGGGCCGGAACGTCGTTCTGCGGTGGGACGGGCCGGACAACCTCGACTACTGGATCCGCGATCCGCAGGGGAACGAGCTGCTCGTCCAGTCGGCGGCCAAGGGACCGCAGGTGACTCAGCAGTCCTACACCTGGTCGCCGCCCACCCCGCCGAAGCGAGGCACCACCTACGTCCTCATCGCCGGGACGGCCGGTGCCGGGCAACAGTCGCAGGGCTACTTCCTCACCACCACGGTCCATGCGCTCGTCCCCGAGTTCGACGGCGGGACGCGCACTCCGTGGGTCGAGGGGACGCCGAGCAGGAGCCGCGTCGACTTCTCCCCGGAAGGGGTGGAGATCCGGAACGGGACCGGCGCTCGGGGGACCGTCACGGCCGGTACGGCGGACGTGGAGCGCGTGAACACCGGGTCGGTGCACGGCCGGGATTCCGACGACGGCTGGATCGACTTCCCGAAGGCCGGAATCCGGGTCCGGGACGGACAGAACGACCTGGGCACCGTCAAGGCCGGGAAGGCCGACCTGGACGACCTGCTCGCCGGCCAGGGGCGGGTGAAGGGCCGCCTCGTCGTCCAAGGCGGCTTGGAGGTCAGCGACGAAGGCGAGCGCGCGCTGGAAGCCACCGACAGCGGGGTTCAGGTGTACAACGGGCTGTCGGTCTCCGGAGGCGGCGACATCGAGGGCGTGCTCGAGCTCCACAACGGCATCTACGTCCACATCGACGAGCTCAACTACGTCTCGGCGGGCACGGGTATGGGCGGGATGACGATCAAGGGCAACCTCGCCGTCACCGGAACGATCCTGGCCGAGACCGACACGCTGGGCAGGAAGGTCTGAACCGCCCAGCCGCCGGACCCCGGAACGACGTATGTGCAGGCCGACGGATCGCCGGCCTGCACATACGGGAGTGGCCCTACTCCACGGTTTCCCTCTCTTCTTCTCCCTCCTCCGAGGGTTCCTCCGGGTCGGGCCGGTCGGCAGTCGAACGGTCGTGGCCGCTGCGGCGCAGCTCGTCCTGGACCCGCCGCCAAGCACGGATGATCGGAGGCGCTTTCGACAGCACCTCGCTGATCTGCGTCAGCAGCAAGGTGACGCAGCCGGACGACGCGAGAACGAGCAGAGTCACCTGATCCCAGCTCACCGTGCTCCCCTCGTGGTAGTGGTGCTGGACATGTCGACACTCCGCACCTTCTGCCGGCACGACTGGTTCCGCGGCCGGCGAGGCGGCCGGCCGCTAGCCGAGGAGGGCATGACGGGCGAGCCACCCGAGCACGTTCACTCCCAACCGGTCCGGTTCCTGGAGCAGTGCGATCTCCACGTCACCGAGATCGGCGAGCTCCGGGGGTGCGGACAGTCGGTCCAGCGAGGCAAGACGCTTCATCGCGGCGTCGACGACGGCGGGCCAGCCGGGCATGCCGAAGTGGTGTGTGGCCTTGAAGGCAGCTGTGAACGCCCGGTGCAGGAGGGCGTCGCGCCAGCCCTGCCGACGCATCAACTCCTCTGTGATCCAGACCTGTTCCTCGATGTTCCGGACGAAGTCGGCCACCGGTCCGGACGCGGCTCGCAGCGTGAAACGGGAGCCGCCTGCCCACGGGAGGTCCAGGTCCGAGGCGACGGCCGTGAATGCACCCAGTCGTTCAGGCCCGCCGTCACGGGCGGCGACGAGCGCCTTGCGGGCCCGACGGTACAAGTCGACGCCCTGCGCGAAGACATCGCCGGCGTCCGGCCCGCCGGGTGCCGCACGGATTGTGTCGAGTGGTTCGTTCAACAGGGCTTCGGCGGCCAGCCCGGCAGCCGCCGCGCTCAGCAGGACCTCCGGGTCGCTGGGATCAATTCCGAGACGAGGGAGCGCTGCTGAGGCCTGCTCCTCCAACCTCGGGAACAACGGAGGCGGCTCCTCGGGCCGCGGTGCGAAGAGTGCGGCGAGCCGCGGGGACAGGGGAGCCGGGCCGGGCTCCTCGACGAAGACGCCGTACTTCAGGAGGTCCTCGAAAATGGCGTCCGGTCCGCAGTCGATGTGCGACGAGTCATGCCGCCCCGAGCAGTCCTCGGGGCACTCCAGTTCCTCGCACATCTCCGGTTCCTCGGGCTGCGCCTCATTGACCAGGTGGTAGACGAGCCTGTCAGCCACGATCCCGCGGGCCGTGATCATGGCGCTGCCCATCAGCATCCTCGCGTTCGTCAGTAGGTGGTCCTCCCGGTCGACCGAGGCGGGGGGCTCCGGGGCGTCGGGGATCCAGGTGTGGGCCGACTCCAGCGATATCGACAGCCAGGCGATCCGCAACGGCGGGACCTCCTCGTTCCCTGCCAACTCGGCGACTTCCTCCGCGGCCCGCCGGACCGCGTCGAGCCGGGTTAAGTAGTGGTCGCGGACCGATTCCCAGGCCTCGGAATCCTTGCGGACCTGCTCGGCGTTCCGTGCCAGGCCGGCGTCCCGGGTCTCTCGCGCCAGGGTGACCAGTCGGCTCAGACACGGGCGGCACCCGGACGGACCGGCCTCCGGAGCGGGGCAGAGCGGCACCGCCCCGAGATCCCGGCCGAACGGGGCGCCGCAGACGCAGCAGTCCAGGCTCGCCATCTGCCGGCCCGTCGGTACGGCGGGTAGGGCGGCACGGATCGTGCCGTGTGCGTAGGCAGGGATGTGCACGGGGCGAACTCCTCGGGTGTCGTGCTCCGCTGGTGTCCTCACCATGCTCACCTGGGCGTTCAGTCGTTAGTCACCAAGTGGAATATTGGGCGCCGAACTTGACGAAAGCTGACTGCGTCGTACGCTGCGGCGGCGAAACCTGACACCCTTGACCGGAGCCCGTTCACCGGCCCCGAAACAGGAGGATCGAAGTGGCAGACACCCCGGACGAATCCCGGCCGGAGGGCTGGCATCGGGAACTGGTCGACGCGTTGCAGGAACTGCACCGGGCGGCAGGTCAGCTGAGTTTCCGGAAGGTGAGCACGCTGATCCGCGAGCGGGAGGACCCGCTGTCCGGACCCAGCCACGAGACCGTGCGGTCCGCGATCAATGGAAAGCAGGTGCCGCGCTGGGAGACGGTGCACGACATCGTCATGGTGCTGGCGGGCCTGTGCAGCCCCCCTCGGGACGAGGAAGCCGAGGTCGGGAGGTTCCTGCTGCTGTGGCGGGCAGTCCGCGAAGGGGAGAAAGGCGCCCGGAAGTCGTTTCAGGAACTGGCCAACAGTGGCTGGGGCGGTGAGGACGGCAGATGGACGCCCGAGATGCTCATGGGCATCCTGGTCAACCCGTTCAGCGCCATCCAGATCGCCCCCGGGCTCGCCGCCCCGCACGAACCGATCATCTCCGAGGACGTGTGGATCCGGGCGATGGAGAAGTTCATCGAGGAGGACGGGGCCGAACACGCGCTGAGGGTCTTGCTGCACACACTGAAGGGCGACTACATCGGAGCCGTCGAAGGCACGCCGTTCGGCTACCAGGACATGGACCGGGAGGCGATGGACGCGTACGCGGCCTTCCAGTACGGCTGCCGGGAAGTGCGCCGCCGCTTGCGGGCGGAGCCCAATCTCCTCGCGGAGTCGATTCGCGCGATGCGGGCCGACGAGACGATGGACCGGGAGGACCGGGCGGAGATGCTTGAGAACGAGTCGGATCTGAGCCTGATGAGAGAGGTCATGATCGTGACCCCGGACACCTGGGACGACGTGTCCGAGGAGGCCCACCACATGGTCTTCGGCTATCTGATCAAGCAGATAGGCCCACCCGGCCCGCTCAGCCTGCCGGACGCGGATCGCTTTCCCATCCTCTGGCGCGTTCCCGAACCTTCTGCGGAGAAATCCCGATACCCGTCAGCCCTCGATGCTCGCCCTTACATACGCGTTTCCGCAGGTCAGCGAGGTTCTGACCTGCGGAAACAGAGGGAGATCGAACTGCGTTCCCGCGGGCGGGACGTGCCTCTTACAGGTCGTAGTACAGCTCGAACTCGTGCGGGTGCGGGCGGAGGGCGATCGGGGCGATCTCGTTGGTGCGCTTGAAGTCGATCCACGTCTCGATCAGGTCGGGCGTGAAGACGTTGCCCGCGAGGAGGTACTCGTGGTCGGCTTCCAGGGCCTCCAGGACCGCCGGGAGGGAGGAGGGCACCTGCGGGACGTTCGCGTGCTCCTCGGGGGCGAGCTCGTAGAGGTCCTTGTCGACGGGCTCCAGCGGCTCGATCTTGTTGCGGATGCCGTCGAGGCCGGCCATCAGCATCGCCGAGAAGGCCAGGTACGGGTTGGAGGAAGGGTCGGGCGCGCGGAACTCGATGCGCTTGGCCTTGGCGTTGGAGCCGGTGATCGGGATGCGGATCGCGGCCGAGCGGTTGCGCTGGGAGTAGACCAGGTTGACCGGCGCCTCGAAGCCCGGGACGAGGCGGTGGTAGGAGTTCACCGAGGGGTTGGTGAACGCCAGCAGCGACGGCGCGTGCCGCAGCAGGCCGCCGATGTAGTAGCGGGCGGTGTCGGAGAGTCCGGCGTAGCCCTGCTCGTCGTAGAAGAGCGGCGAGCCCTCGGTCCACAGCGACTGGTGGACGTGCATGCCCGAGCCGTTGTCGCCGAAGATCGGCTTCGGCATGAAGGTGGCCGTCTTGCCGTTGCGCCACGCGACGTTCTTGATGATGTACTTGAACAGCATCAGGTCGTCGGCCGCGTGCAGCAGGGTGTTGAACTTGTAGTTGATCTCGGCCTGGCCGGCGGTGCCGACCTCGTGGTGCTGGCGCTCGACCTCCAGGCCGGACTTGGCCAGCTCCAGCGACATCTCGGCGCGCAGGTCGGCGAAGTGGTCGACCGGCGGGGTGGGGAAGTAGCCGCCCTTGTACTTGACCTTGTAGCCGCGCACGTCGCCCTCGGCCGCACCGGTGTTCCAGGCGCCGGCCTCGGAGTCGATGTGGTAGAAGGACGCGTTCGCGCTGGTGTCGAACCGCACCGAGTCGAAGACGTAGAACTCGGCCTCGGGCCCGAAGAACGCGGTGTCGGCGATGCCGGAGGAGGCGAGGTAGGCCTCCGCCTTCTTGGCGACGTTGCGCGGGTCGCGGCTGTAGGCCTCGCCGGTGACCGGGTCCTGGATGAAGAAGTTGATGTTGAGGTGCTTCTCGGCCCGGAACGGGTCGAGCCTGGCCGTGGCGAGGTCCGCGACGAGGGCCATGTCGGACTCGTGGATGGCCTGGAAGCCGCGGATCGACGAACCGTCGAACATCAGGGTCTCGGACGGGTCGAAGGTCGCCGCAGGTACGGAGAAGTGCTGCATGACGCCCGGCAGATCGCAGAAGCGGACATCGACGAACTTGACGTCGTTGTCCTGGATGAACTGCTTCACTTCGGCGGCGTTGTTGAACAAAGCATCCTCCTCGGCGTGCGAATGCGGCTCACCCTAGGAACGGTCCGTTTCCGACCGGTGACCCGCTCGTTTCCTAGATGTTAACCACACCCGCCGAACGGGCGGCAAAGTCGTACGGTCCAGGGCAAAACACCCCACCGGCCTGCAGGTCTTCCGATAAGTGGTCTGGACCATTCGGTAAGCCCGGTCACCGGGATTCACTCGGTCGGGGAAGGCTCGCGGACGACGGGGGAGCCGGTGGCGGCGCGCGGCGACCGCCCGGTTAGTGTGGATTCGTGGACACCAGAGAAGCGTTGGGATCGTGGATCGACGGCCCGAAGGCGGCCGCCGAGAAGATGGGCGCCGACTTCGGCTACCGCGGCGAGCGCCTCGGACTGCCCAAGGAGGGCCCCGGCTCGATGGCCGGCCCCGGCCGCCGGATCGGCGCCCTGTTCGTGGACGGCTGGCTGGTCTCCCTGGTCGCCTACGGACTGCTCGGCAAGGGCACCGCGTCCTCGGCCAACCTGTGGACGACGCCGCTGTTCTTCGGCGTCACCGCACTGCTGCTCGCCACCTCCGGCACGACGGTCGGCAAGCGGCTGTTCGGACTGCGGGTGGTCCGGCAGGACGGCCGCCGCGCGACGATCCCGCAGGTGCTGCTGCGCACGCTGCTGCTCTGCCTCCTGGTGCCGCCGCTGGTGTGGGACCGTGACACCCGCGGCCTGCACGACAAGGCGGTCGGCACCGTCGAGGTCCGGATCTAGCCGAGGCCCGGATCTGGTCAAGGCCCGCGAACGCCGAGGCCCGCGAACGCCGAGGCTCGCGAACGCCGAACGGCCCCGCCGCTCCAGAGGAGTGGCGGGGCCGTTCGTGTCGACGGGGGAGGGGATCAGCGGACCTGGCCGCCCTTGGGCATCCGGGCGCCCTTGGGCATCGGGCCCTTGGGGATCGGCGCCTTGGAGAGCAGGTCGCCCAGCGCGCGCAGGCGGTCGTTGGTCTCGGTGACCTGGGCCGGGGTGATGGCGCGGGGCAGGCGCATGAGGTGGATCTGCAGCTTCTTCAGCGGGATCTCACCCTCGCCGTTGCCCACGACGATGTCGTGCACCGGCACGTCGCCGACGACACGGGCCATCTTCTTCTTCTCGGACGCCAGCAGTTGGCGGACCCGGTTCGGGTTGCCCTCGCCGATCAGCGCGATGCCGGCCCGGCCCACGGCGCGGTAGACCGCGTCCTGGTTGCGGGTGACGGCAACCGGGGTGGAGTTGGAGCTCCAGCCACGCTTGATGTTGTTCAGCACCGCCGCGACGGCGCCCGGCTGCCCCTCCATCTGCCCGAACGCGGCGCGCTCGGCCCGGCGCCCGAAGACGATCGCCATGGCCAGGAAGGCCACGATGAAGCCCAGGATGCCCAGATAGACGGGGTGGTCGATTGCGAAGCCGATGGCGAGGAACACGCCGAAGGTCAGCAGGCCGACGCCGGCGATGATCAGGCCGATCTTGGTGTCGACCTTCTTGGTCATGATGTACGCCTGGCGGATCTGCTTCAGCCGCCCGGGGTTCTCGGATGTTTCCCTCGCCATAACGCTCATGGTACGTGCCACGGGTACGGGAACTCCAAGCCCGGGTACCCGTTCGCACCGAACCGTGACCCGTGTGCCGGGCAGTCGTCGCTGACAGCGACGAAACGCCCGCTTCCGTCAGCTCCGGGCCGGCTGTGCCGCCGCACCACCGGCGGGCGCCGCGGCGTCGTGGTGCCGGTCCGCCGCGTGCCGGCGGTTCTCGCAGACCGCCGCCCAGGCGTTGCGCCGGGCGTGCTGCTGCCCGCCGGCCATCAGGACGCTCTCGGCGAACCGCACTGCAACTCCGACCGACCGGATCCGCATGCGCATCCCGGGCAACTCCCCTCGTGGCTGAGAAGGACCGAACGACGAAGGACCGAACGACGACGGACCGAACGGCCAAGGACCGAACGGCCTCGTCGGGTCCATCGTCACCACCCCGTGTTACCAGTCCGTGATCCGGCGGTCAAAACCTGGTGAAAACGGAAGGGCGGAGCCGAAGCTCCGCCCTTCCGATGGCTCAGGACTGCTCAGGACTGCTCTCAGACCGACGCCTGCTCGCGCCGCTCCAGCGCCTGCCGGTACAGCCGGCCGGCCCGGTACGAGGAGCGCACCAGCGGGCCCGACATGACCCCGGCGAAGCCCAGCTCCTCGGCCTCCTGCTGGAGCTCGACGAACTCGTGCGGCTTCACCCAGCGCTCGACCGGGTGGTGGCGCAGCGAGGGCCGCAGGTACTGGGTGATGGTGATGAGCTCGCACCCGGCGCCGACCAGGTCGGCCAGCGCCTGGCTGACCTCCTCGCGGGTCTCACCCATGCCCAGGATCAGGTTGGACTTGGTCACCAGCCCGGCCGCGCGGGCCTGGGTGATGACGTCCAGCGAGCGCTCGTAGCGGAACGCCGGGCGGATCCGCTTGAAGATGCGCGGGACCGTCTCGACGTTGTGCGCGAGCACCTCGGGGCGGGAGGAGAAGACCTCGGCCAGCTGCTCGGGCACCGCGTTGAAGTCGGGGATCAACAGCTCGACGCCGGTGCGGCCGGCCTCGCGGTCGGCGGTCATCGCGTGCACCTGGCGCACGGTCTCGGCGTACAGCCAGGCGCCGCCGTCCTCCAGGTCGTCGCGGGCGACGCCGGTGATGGTCGCGTAGTTGAGGTCCATGGTGACGATGGACTCGGCGACGCGGCGCGGCTCGTCCCGGTCGAACTCGGCGGGCTTGCCGGTGTCGATCTGGCAGAAGTCGCAGCGGCGGGTGCACTGGTCACCGCCGATGAGGAAGGTCGCCTCGCGGTCCTCCCAGCACTCGAAGATGTTGGGGCAGCCGGCCTCCTGGCAGACCGTGTGCAGCCCCTCCTTCTTCACCAGCGACTGGAGGGCGTTGTACTCCGGGCCCATCTTCGCGCGGGTCTTGATCCACTCGGGCTTCCGCTCGATGGGGGTCTCGCTGTTGCGGACCTCCAGGCGGAGCAGCTTCCTGCCGTCGGGTGCGACAGCGGACACGTGCGACTCCTAGAACTAGACGGGGTACCCCCAGGGTACGCCTGTGGTTGTACGGGCTTCGCCGGGCGTGCCGCCCTGCAATCGCAGGGCAACAGAGCTACCGGCCAGTAGATTCCCCGGCGATCACCGGTCGTCCCGGGTCGTCGGGGGCCGTGGCCGGGAGCCTCAGCGACTGAGCGCGGGCTCCGGCAGCTCGGCGAGCACGTCCGCCAGGTGCCGCTGGACCACCGGCAGCGCCGCGCCGACGGACAGCTCGCGGCCGAGCTCGTTGGAGAGCGAGGTCACACCCGCGTCCCGGATGCCGCACGGCACGATCTTGTCGAAGAAGGTCATGTCCTGGGCGCAGTTCAGCGAGAAGCCGTGCATCGTGACGCCGCGCGCGACGCGCACGCCGATCGCGGCGAGCTTGCGGTCGTCGCCGCGCTGCCCGGCGTTGGACGGCGCGTACTCGGGGCCGGCCAGCCGCGGGTCGATGCCCAGCGGCAGGCCCAGCCGCAGGGTGAGCTTGCCGATGTCGACCACCTGGGACGGGTCCACGACCGCGTCCGGGATGGTGTCGCCGAGCACCCAGACGCCGCTGCGGCCCTCGACCCGGGTGGTCCCCACGCCGAACTCGGCGGCGGCGCGGATCAGCGCCTCCTCCAGCCGGCGGACGTAGGCGATGACGTCGATCGGGTCGGGCAGCTTGACGATCGGGTAGCCGACCAGCTGGCCGGGGCCGTGCCAGGTGATCTCCCCGCCGCGGTTGACCTCGACCACCGGCGTGCCGTCCAGCGGGAGGTCGGCCGGGTTGGTGCGCTTGCCCATCGTGTAGACGGACTGGTGCTCCAGCAGCAGCACGGTGTCGGGGATCTCGTCCGCGACCCGCAGCGCGTGCAGGCGCTGCTGCTCCTCCCAGGCTTCCTGGTAGGGCACCGTGCGCTCGCCTATGCCCAACGAAACGAAACGTACGTTCTCGCTCACCGTTTGCCGCTCCTTGCCGGGCGTTCGAGACCAACCTCGCCACTGTACGCCCAAGCCCGATCGGACCTGTCAGCCGTCCGCCCCCCCCACCCCTCACCGTGGACTCACGCCTCCGCCAGCAGTTGCAGCCGCAGCGCCAACTGCAGCTCCAGCGACCGCTCCGGCACGTTCCAGTCCCGCCCGAGCAGCGCCTCGACCCGGTCCAGCCGCTGGACCACCGTGTTCACGTGGACGTGCAGCTCGTCCTTGGCCCGCGTCAGGCTGCCCCCGCAGTCGAAGTACGCGCGGAGGGTGCGGACCAGCTCGGTGCCGCGCCGGGCGTCGTAGTCGAGCAGCGGGCCGAGCGTCGCGCCGACGAAGCCGTCCACGTCGTGCCCGTCGCCGAGCAGCACCCCGAGGAAGCCCAGCGCCCGCGCCGACGCGCCCTCGCCCGCGCGGCCGAGCACCCGCAGCGCCCGCAGGCAGCGCAGGCCCTCGGCGTACGAGGCGGCGATCGCCGGCGGGCCCGCGGCCGGGCGGCCCGCGCCGACGGTCACCGGGAAGCCGGCCAGCCGGGCCAGCCGTTCGGCGGCCTGCCGGGCGGTCTCCTCGGGGTCGCCGCCGTCGGGCACCAGCAGGACGACGGTCTCGCCGTTCTCGGCGGCGATGCCCCGGGAACCGAACAGGTAGCGCCCGGCCGCGCCCGCGAGCCGGCCGCGGTCGGTGGTGGCGGCGCTCCCGGCGGCTCCGGCGGCCCCGGCGGCCCTGGCGGGTTCGGCGGGTTCGGCGACCAGGACGAGGTGCGGGCGGCCGAGGTCGACGCCGAGCCGCCGGCCGCGCGCGGTGAGCCCGGCGGGGTCGCGGTCGGGGGCGGTCAGGAGGTCGGTGAGCAGTTCGCCGCGGACGCGGTTCTCGGTCTCGGCGACGGAGCGGCGCAGCAGCAGGAGGAGCGCGGTGACCACGCCGGCCCGCTCGAACAGCCGGCGGTCGGCGTCGTCGAGGCCGGGCCGGCCGCGCAGGACCATCGCGCCGAGCGCGTCCTGCCCGGCGAGGACGGCGCACACCCACAGGCCGCCGTGGCGGACGGACCGGCCCTCGGCGCGCGAGGCCGCGACCGCCTCGGCCAGCCCGGCGGCGGACGCGACGCGGCCGGCCAGCGGCTCGCCCTCGGCGTCCAGGACCGCTATCTCGCCGTCCAGCAGGGCCGCGACGGCGGCGGCGACGTCCGGCACCTCGGCGCCGCGCAGGACGAGGTCGGTGAGCCGGTCGTGGGCCTGTTCGGCGCGCTGGACGGCGGCGGAGTGGGCGCGGACGAGTTCGTTGGCGGCGCCCAGTTCGGCGAGCGCGGCGCGGGTGTCGGCCAGCGACTTGGCGGTGTCCAGGGCGATCGCGGCGTGCGCGGCCAGCGAGCAGAGCAGCGCGACCTCGTCGGGGGAGAAGGCGCGCGGCGAACGGTCGGCGGCGAAGAGGACGCCGATGACCTGCCCGCCGAGCAGCAGCGGCACACCGATGATCGCGACCAGGCCCTCGTCGAGTACGCCCGCGTCGATGGTGCCGGTGTGGTGGAAGCGGTCGTCGGTGCGGTAGTCGGGGGTCGCGTACGGGCGGGCGGTCTGCGCGACCAGGCCGCCGAGGCCGTCGCCGAGGCTGAGCCGCAGGGTCTGGAAGAGGACGGACACCGAGCCGTCGGTGACGCGCATGTAGGTGTCGCCGGCGGCCTCGTCCGGGAGGGTCAGGTAGGCGGTGTCGGTGCCGAGCAGCAGGCGGGCGCGGCGGACGATCGCCTGCAGCACGGTGTCCAGGTCGCGCGACGCCGCGAGGTCGCCGGCGGTGTCGAACAGCGCCGTCAACTCGGCCTCGCGGCGCCGGTGCTGGCGCAGCGTGCGGTGCACCCGCAGGGCCTGCCAGGTGGCGTCGTCGATCTCCTGCAGCACCGCGGCCGGCGCCCCCCGGCGGCGGGCGTCGGCCAGCACCTCGGCGAAGTCCTCGGTGGCGGCGCCGGATCCGAGCAGGTCGAGCAACTGCCGCAGGGCGGGCGCGGCGCCGGTCTGGGGGTCGTTCATGGTGCGTGCCGCCAATCGGCAGTGGGGCGGGAGCGCGATAGTAGCGGCTGAGCCGTCACGCGGTGGCGGGCTTGCCGACCGGGGTGGTATCGGCCGCCGGGGCCTCGGCGTCGGTCTCGGCGTCGGTCTCGGCGCCGGTCTCTGCCAGGTCCTGTCCCTTCGTCTCGCGTGCGCAGAGGACGGCGAGCACCGTGAGTGCCGCCGCCGCAGCCACGTACACCGCGATCGGCGTGGGGCTGCCGTAGTCCTTGAGGAGCGCGGTGGCGATGAGGGGAGCCGGCGCCCCTGCGGCGACGGACGAGAACTGGGCCCCGATCGAGGCGCCCGAGTAGCGCATCCGGGTGGCGAACATCTCGGAGAAGAAGGCGGCCTGGGGCGCGTACATCGCGCTGTGGAAGACCAGGCCGACCGTGACGGCTACGACGAGGGCGGGGAACGACTTCGTGTCCACCAGGCCGAAGAAGACGAACGCCCAGACCCCGACGCCGACCGCACCCACCAGGTACACCGGCTTGCGGCCGACGCGGTCCGACAGCGCGCCGAACAGCGGGATCAGGGCGAACTGGATGGCCGAGCCGATCAGTACGGCGTTGAGCGCGGTCTGCTTGGAGAAGTGCGCGTGGCTGACGGCGTAGGCGAGGACGAAGGTGGTCATGACGTAGTACGAGATGTTCTCCGCCATGCGAGCCCCCATCGCGACGAGGACCTCCCGCCAGTGGTGCCGCAGGACGGCGACCAGCGGCGGCTGTTCGACGGTCTTGCGGTTCTTCTGCGCGGCCAACGCGGCCTGGAAGAGCGGTGATTCGTCGACCGCGAGCCGGATCCACATGCCCACGCCCACCAGCACGGCCGACAGCAGGAACGGCACCCGCCAGCCCCAGGCGAGGAACGCGGTGTCCGACTGCACCGCCGTCATCAGCGACAGCACCCCGGCCGCCAGCAGGTTTCCGGCCGGCGCGCCGCCCTGCGGCCACGAGGCCCAGAAGCCGCGCCGGCGCTGGTCCCCGTGCTCCGACACCAGCAGGACGGCCCCGCCCCACTCCCCGCCGAGGGCGAACCCCTGCACCAGCCGAAGCACCGTCAGCAGCACGGGCGCGGCGGCACCGATGCTGCTGTACGTGGGCAGCACCCCGATGAGGGTGGTGGATCCGCCCATGAGCAGAAGGCTCACGACGAGGAGCCGCTTGCGCCCGACCCGGTCCCCGAAGTGCCCGAACACCAGCGCCCCGAGCGGCCGCGCGGCGAACCCGATCGCGTACGTGAGGAACGCGAGGAGCGTGCCCGTCAGCGGATCGCTGTTGGGGAAGAACACCTTCCCGAACACGAGCGCAGCCGCTGTTCCGTACAGGAAGTAGTCGTACCACTCAATGGTGGTCCCGATCAGACTCGCCGCCACTACCCGAGGGAGTGAGCGCCTCTCAACCGATGCTGCCATGGGTCACCACTTCCGGTCCGGGGACGACGATGTCGCCACAACGTAGGAAGCCCGGCGCCCGAGGCCCATGTGCCCAACCCACATAGTCCACCGGCATCTTGCAGCCCTCCACCCCATAACCAGCCCAGCCCGAGAGGACCGCTGCCCACCCCTCGCCCCGCACCCCCACCCCCTGCTCCCGCTCCTGTTGCCCGTTCCGGTGCTGCTTCGGTGCCCGCCGAAGCAGCACCGGAAGTCGCAGGGCCGGGAGGAGAAGAAACGTTCCAGCGAGGTTGCCGACGAAGATCGGGCCGGGCCGACGGCCCACGCTGCGCGCAGGAAGTCGGCGGAGCCGACTTCCCATGCAGAAAGGGGTCTGAGCCCGAAGGGCGGTGCTGGCTTAGTGCTGTCCGCCAAGAGGACGTTCACCAGCCTTCCCGCTACTCCTGCCCGGCTGCCTTGTCTCGTTGCCGACCAGAAACGGTCTGGGCCTGCGCTTCCCGCGCAGGCCCAGACCGTTTTCGATCTACTCATGATGTTGCGCAAGAAGTCGGCGGAGCCGACTTCCCATGCGGAAGAAGAGGCTGCGCGTTGAAGGGAAGCCTCAGACGGGCGAGGCGCGGTTCGTGCCAGTGTCGCTTCGCCGAAGTGGCACCGGTGGGTGTCCGCCCTTTCTGCGTAGGAGGTCGGACTGGTCGACTTCCTGCGCAGAGGTTCGGACTTGAGCTCACCAGCCCGTCTTCCTACTTCTGTCGCCTTGTCTCGGCGCCGCTTCGGCAGGACCGAAGCAGCGCCGTTGCTGGCCAAAAACGATCTGGGCCCGCGCGTGAAGCGCAGGCCCAGCCTCAAGTAGACGTTCACGTCGATGCCTCGCGCTCTGCGCAGGAAGTCGGCCCAGCCGACTTCCTGCGCGGAAGGGGGAGTTGCGCACTTGGGGGAGGCGGCGAGCATGGTTCGGGGCTTGTCCGGTCGATCACATAGCTCGCTAAGGTCTCACTATCCTGGAGGGGGTGGCTGGAGCGGTGATGACTCGTGAGTCGGCCGTTGCGATGGTGCAGAAGATCATGGATGGGGACTGCGCCGACGACGCCGAGATCGACCGCGCACTTGAGGCGCTGGACAGGGGTCTTGGCTGTCCGAGTGGCTATGTCAGCAACTTGATCTACTGGCCCGACGGGCCGGAGCCGACAACGGCTGAGGTTGTCGAATTAGCCCTCGCCTACAGGCCGTTCGCACT
This sequence comes from Kitasatospora sp. NPDC059722, assembly GCF_042733235.1. NCBI lineage: Bacteria > Bacillati > Actinomycetota > Actinomycetes > Kitasatosporales > Streptomycetaceae > Kitasatospora > Kitasatospora sp. NPDC059722. Next base: position 293 of record NZ_JBHWGD010000033.1, on the reverse strand, counting down.
GTGAGAATGACGACCGCTCCGCCGAGCGCAAGCGCGCGCCGGAGCGGCCTCAGCGCGATACAAGAAACGCGGATCTACCTCGGCACCGGGTGGTGTTCGCCCCTTCTGCGCAGGAAGTCGGCGGAGCCGACTTCCCATGTGGAAGAAGAGGTTGCGCGTTGAGGGGAAGCCCCAAAGCGGCGAGAAATTCGTTCCGGTGGCGCGGGGGCCAGGCCGCATCCGCCCCACGGGGGGGGTCGGCCGCCCTGTGTCTAAGCGTGGGGGGGGGGGGGCCGCGCCCGGGCCCCCCGGCC